>NZ_JBFUFP010000028.1:0-20059 GCF_056403375.1 Rhizobacter sp. P2_H2 | reverse complement strand
GCTGGTGCTGGTGCTGGTGCTGGTGCTGGTGCTGGTGCGGGCGATGGTGCCGGCGCCGGAGCCGGAGCCGGCGTGCCCCCGCCCACCGGCGACGGTGCCGGCGCATCGTCATTGCCGCCACCGCAGGCGGCGAGCAGCAGCAAGGCGCTCAGCGCCACGCGGCGGGAACGGAAAAGTATGTCGTTCATGGGCGAGGGTTCCGTGAGGGTCAGAAGCGGGTCGCGAGACCCCACTGCACGATCGTGGCGTCGAAGGTGTCGATGCCGGGCGAGCCCTTGCCGCCCAGGCGCCAGTCCGAGCGCTGCTGGTAGCGCTCCAGCTTCAGGTCGGTGGTCCAGTTGCCGAAGTGCAGCTCCAGCTTCAACCCGAGCGTGATGCCGCCGAAGGCCGACAGCCGCTGGTCGGCCGACGAGAACTCGGGCGTGCCCACCGGCCCCGGGTACACCGCGGTGTCGGGCACCGGGTCGTAGTAGAACGACGCGGCGTTCTGCGTGTAGTACCGGAACGACGGCGTCACCGAGAACAGGTCCGACACCGGTTGCACCCACGCCGTCTCCAGCGTGTTCGCGCGGATGCCGAAGGTGTCGTTGTAGTAGCGGTAGCTCGCGCGCAGCGTGCCCGACACCGACTCGAAGTGGTGGTTCCAGCGCAGCATGCCGATGCTCGCATCGCGCTCGCGCGGCCGGTGGTCGTACAGCTTGTACGGGTCGTTGAAGTAGCCGCGGCCCACCGAGTAGGTCAGGCTCAGCTGCGCGATGTCGCGCGGCGACAGCGCCTGCGTCACGCCCAGCGTCAGCTCCGAGGTGGTCTTGCGCTCGTCGATGACGATCTCGTTGACCGGGTCGATGCGGTCGCGCGTGCCGGCGATGCCGATGTTGAACGTGGTGTTGTTGTCGGCGGTCGCGATGCGGCCTTCGAGCGACAGTGCGCTCGACTTGTAGTCGTTCTCGCTCGAATGCGCGGTGCCGAGCGCGAGGGCGCCGCGATCGAAGTAGCGCGTCACCTTCAGGTCGCCGGCGCGGCGCTTGTCTTCCATGCCCGGCGAGCGCGAGGCGCCCGACACGTCGCTGTAGTAGCGCGGCGTCGCGCCCGACACGTCGTCGATCACGCCCGAGCCCTCGATCGACCAGCGGCCGATCGGCGCCAGCACGTACAGCGACGGCGCCTTCACGGTGATGCGGTTGAGCCGGCTGCCTTCGCTGCCGTCGTAGTTCGGGTAGCGCACGTTGACGGCCTGGCTGTCCTTGTACTGCAGGTACTTGAACGCGATCAGGCCGTGCTCCGGCGGGTCTTCGGCGCGCGCCGCACCGGCGGCCAGCACGCCCGGCAGCGCGAGCGCGGCGGCGACGAGGTTGCCGACGCGGGCGGTCTTAGTTGCAGCCACAACCGCCTCCGCCGACGCCGGAGCCGCCCGAGGCCGCTTCCTTGCTGTTCAGGATGTGCACGTCGAAGCGCCCTTCGAGCGCGTCGCCGCCGAGGGTCATCTCGGGCTTCGCGAGCAGGCCCTTCTCCCAGGGTTGCGGCGGTTGCAGCACGGAGCAGCCGCCGAGGCCGGCGGCCAGCGCGAGCACGAGTGCGGTGGCGAGAGTCTTCGTCATGGACATCACTTCAGGGCCGCGACGATCGCGTCTTCCAATGCCTTGCGCTCGTCGTCGCGGAAGCCCGCATGCATCTGGACCACCTTGCCGTCGGCGCCGATCAGCACCGAGGTCGGCATGCCCTTCACGCCATAGCGCTTCGGCGTGTCGCCCGCTGCATCGAAGGCCACGACGAAGCTCGCCGGCACCTCGGCCAGGAACTTGTCGGCGTCGGCCCGCTTCGCGTCGAGGTTGATGCCGACGATCTGCAGGCCCTTCGCGCCGTACTTCGCCTGCATCTCGTTCATCCACGGGAACGACTGCTTGCACGGCCCGCACCACGAGGCCCAGAAGTCGATGTACACGACCTTGCCCTTCATCGCGCCGAGGTTCACCGCGCCGCGCGAGCCGTTCAGCTGGAACTCGGGGGCCGGCGTGCCGGCGTCGACGGCGGCCGCGGGCAGGGCGGCGAAGAGGCTGGCGCACAGGGCCAGCGCGAGGGCGGAGAGGCGGTTCATTGGGAGATTTCCTTGGAGACAGAAGCAGAAACAGGAACAGGGTGGCGGCGGCGCACCTGCAGCGCCGCGATGGCCAGCACCAGCAGCGCGAGCCAGCGGGCATCGAGCGCACCCGCGCCTTCGTTGGTCGACGGGGTTTCGGCCTGGGCCGACAGCGCCACCTCGGTGGTCTGGCCGGCGGCCGACATCACCTTCAGCGTGCCGTGCATCGCACCGCCGCTGCCGGGGGCGAACACCACCGTCACCGTGCACGACTTGCCGGCCGCCAGCGTCCACGGCACGCCCGGGCAGGCATCCGAGGCCGAGCCTGACGCGACGATGAAGCCCGCGCTCGTCGTCACCGCCGAGATCGTCGCGGCCGCCGCCGAGCTGTTGGAGATGCGCACCGTCAGCGGATCGCTGCGCGCCCCGGTGCGCACCGTGGTCGAGCGGTAGTCGAGGGCCGTCGGCGCCACTGCGAGCGTGCCGGTGGCCGGGGGCGTGCCGCCTCCCGTGTCGGGCGGCGTCGTGCCGCCTCCGCCGCCAGGTGGTGTCGTGCCACCGCCGTCACCAGGCGGTGTCGTGCCACCGCCACCCCCGGGCGGCGAGGCGGCGACGCCGCTGCCGCTCAGCGCGACGTCCGGCGGGTTGCTGCCGCTCGACGCGACCAGCAGCACCGCGCTGCGCACGCCGGCCGCGTCGGGCACGAAGCTGACGATCACCGTGCAGCTCGCATTGGCGGCCAGCGTGATGCCGCCGACGCAGGTGCCGCCGCCGACCGAGAACGCATCGGCCTGCGCGCCCGAGGTGCCGATCGACGACACCGTCACGCTGCCCGGCCCGTTGTTCACCAGCGTCAGCGGGCTGCCGGCCGCCGTCTTGCCGACCTCGGTGGACGGGAACTGCAGCGTGTTGGTATTGCCCTGCCAGGCCAGCACCGGCAGCACCGCTGTCGTGCCCTGGCCGGTCAGCACCACGCTGTTCGGCGAGCTGAACGCGTTCGACGTGATCGTCACCGTCTCGGCCGCGTTGTCGGCCGCCGGCGAGTAGGTCACCGTCAGCGTGCAGGCCACGCCGGGCGCGAGGCTGGCCGCGCAATCGTGGCTGGCCTTGAACTCGGTCGAGCTGCTGACGATGCTCGCGATCTGCAGCGCCGCGCTGCCGGTGTTCGACACCGTCACCGAGCGCGGCACCGAGCTCGTGCCCATCGACACCTGGCCGAAGCCGATCGACGGTTGCGACAGCGTCAGTTCCGGCGATGCGATCGCGATGCCGACGCCGCCGACCGACAGCGAGGCCGTGCCGCTCGGCGCGTTGCTCGCGATCTCGACGCTGGCCGAACGCGGGCCGAGCGCACTCGGCTTCAGCGCCACGGTCACCGTGCAGCTCGCCGCCGGCGCCACCGTCGCGCCGGCACAGGTGCCGCCGAGCACGATGTCGGCGGCGTTGGTGCCGCTCGCGCTGACTTTGCTGATCTTCAGGTCGCCCTGGCCGTTGTTCGTGACCGTCGCGGTGCGCGCGGCACCGGTGGTCGCGAGGCCTTGCGCGCCGAGGTCCAGCACGATCGCGTCCAGCGCCAGCCCGGGCTGCGCGTTCGCATTGCCGGTGCCGTTCAGCGTCACCATGGCAGCGGTGCTGCTCGCGCTGTGGGCGATCGCGAGGCTCGCGGCGCGCGCCCCGGTGGCCGCCGGCGTGAAGGCGATGTCGATGAAGCAGTTGCTGCCCGCGGCGACGCTGGTGCCGGCCTTGCAGGTCGAGGCCGAGGCGATCGCGAACTCCGCGGCCTGCGCGCCGCTCACCGTCAGCGTGTTGACCGTCAGCGCCGCGGTGCCGCTGTTGCCCAGCGTCACGCGCAGCGGGTCCGAGCTGGCGCCCACCGTCTGCGAGAAGCTCAGCGTGGTCGGCGACAGTGTCACCGTCGGCGAGCTGTCGGCGCCGGTGCCCGAGAGCGTCGCGGTGCTGCTGCCGGTGGCGCCGTTGTGGCCGACGGTCAGCGTGGCCGAGCGCGTGCCGGCGAGCGTGGGCTTGAAGGTCACCGTCACCGAGCAGGCGGTGCCGGCGGCGAGCGAGGTGCCCACCTTGCAGGTGCCGCCGCTGATCGCGAAATCGCTGCCCGCGGTGAGCCCGAGGCTGCTGATCACCAGGGCCGCGCCCGCGCCCACCGAGTTGTTGACCGAGAAGGTCTGTGCGGCGCTGGTGGTGCCCAGCGCCTGGCTCGTGAAGCTGAGGCTGCCCGGGCTGACCGACGGTGCCGGCTCCGGCGTGGTCGGCAGGTAGCTCGGCGTGCGGCCGAGCTGCTGGCCGATGTAGGCCGCCAGGTCGTTCAACTGCGCATCGGTGAGCTTGCCCTGCAGGAAGTTCATCTGCGTGTTGGTCACGATGATGCCCTTGATGTTGGACGCGCTCGTGCCGTTGGCGATGCGGTTCAGCGGGTTCGCCGGGATCGTGCCGTGGCAGGCGCTGTTGCTGCAGCTCTGCTTGCCGGCGACCAGCGTGGTCGTGAACAGCATCTGGCCGTTGCTGGCGCTCTGCGCCAGTGCGGGCCCGGCGACAGCCGCGAGAAGAAGAAGGAGGACGCGCTTCATCGCATCAGGCCTTCATCCACGGCAGGTCCTGCCCGGCCACCGACCAGATCGCGTCGGTGTGGTCGCCGTTGGCGCCGCGCACGTTCGGGTAGCCCCACGCGGTGGTGTTCACGTCGCTGGTGCTCACGCCCATCGCGCGCAGCACCATGCCCATCCACTGCGTGTACAGCAGGCCCGAGTACCAGTGCGGGTCCGACGACCAGTTGAACGAGTTCAGGTCGCGGTAGTCCAGCGACTGGCCGGTCTTGAAATAGCCGCCGGCATCGCCGAGCGCGATGATCGGGATGCAGCGGTTGTGGTGGTGGCCCGGGTTGCCACCCGAGCCGAGTTCGAAGCCGCTCGCGATCAGCGCCTTGTCGAACAGCGTCTTGCCGTCGGCCATCTTCACCTGGTCCATCTTCGCGGCCATGTCGAGCATGCAGCTCTCGAACTGCAGCTGCACCGCGGCGTTGAAGCCGGCGCGCTTGCCGCTGTCGTCCAGCGCATGCGCGTAGTCGTTGTGCCAGGCGTGTTCCGGCTCCGGGCCGAAGGTGTACGAGGTGGCGCCGTTCACGTAGACGCGGCTGATGCCGGCCGAGAAGGCCGCCACCACGATGTCGTTCCACAGCTGCTCCACCTGCGCCTGGCTCGGCGGCTGGCCGTAGAAGCCGGCCGCCGATTCCAGCGACGAGGTGTCGCTGGTCGGGCGCTGGAAGGTGCTGCTGACCGGCGTCTGCGCGAGCTTGCCTTCGACCTGGTTCAGCAGGTCGAGGTAGTCGCCGAGCCGCGACTTGCAGTCGGCCGAGCACGAGGCATCGGCCATCACCAGGTCGGCGTGTTCCTTCACGCGGTCGACCAGCACCGTCTTGTCGGTCGGTGCCGGGGTCGTGGTGCCGCCGCCGCTCGCGTTCTTGAAGAGGCGATCGAACAGCTTGACGTTGCTCTCGGCGGTCGGCGTGGTCTGCACGGTGGCGGTGCCGGATTTCGACAGCGACACCAGGTTGCGCACGATCGCCGGCTGCAGCACCGCGGTCGGGTAGAAGCTGCTCGCGCTGCCCAGCACCTGGTCGATGGTCGGGTTGGTGGCGTCGCCGCCCAGCGTGCCGCCGCGGTTGTGGCCGCTGCCGACCGCGAAGTCGAGGCCGTTGATGATGTTCATCTTCGACACCATGCGCGCCGTCAGCTTCGAGCTCTTGGCCTGCAGGATGTCGCTGATCACCGTCATGTCGCCCGAGGCCTTGGCGGCCGCGGCGAGCTGGGCCTGGCGGATCGTGATGCCGCCATAGCTCTGCGTCGCCGCAGGCGCCTGGTCGAGCAGCGGCCCGAAGAACTGGCTCTGGAACACGCCGTGCCAGGTGGTGGTGTGCACGAAGAAGCGCTCGGCCGAGGCGGCTGCCTCGGTGGCGGCGCGCGCCTCGCGCGGCAGCAGCGAAGGCAGCAAGGGCAGCGCGAGTGCGGTGCCGCCGGCGCCGAGCAGGAACTGCCGGCGTGACAAGGGGTTGAATGCGGGTTTCATTGCGCCCTCTGGATCGTGGTGAACTCGGTACGCAGCGCGACGGATGCGAACAGGCTGCGCAGGTTGGCGCCGTTGGCGGCCTGCACGCGCAGTGCTTCGATCAGTGCGCCGTCGGCGGCGGTCTCGGGACGGCCGAAGCTGTAGCGGACGTAGTTGCGTGCGAAGCAGCGCTCGAACTGGCCGCTGTCGAGGATGTACTGCTGCGTGGCCGCCGGCGACGCGACGGCGCGCGACGAGCCGTCGGCCAGCCGCACCAGCGCGGCGGTGTCGATCGGCTTCTCGCCGAGCAGCCCGCCCTTGTCATCGAGCACGCGTTCGGTGCTGCGCGCGCGGCCCAGCGAATCGAAGCCCTCGAAGGCGAAGCCCCATGGGTTCATCTGCGTCTTGTGGCAGCCGATGCACGAGGTGCCCTCCATCTCGGTGACACGTTCGACGCGCTGACGAGTGGTCAGCACGCCCGTGAGATCCGCCTTCGAGTTCGATTGGTCCATCGCCGGCGTCGGCATCGCCTCGCAGGTCAGCCCGAACAGCACGCGGCTGCCGCGCGAGATCGGCAGCGTCGTGTCGGTCGAGCCCTGGGCGATGTAGCCGATACGGGTGAGCAGGCCCACGCGCGAGGCTTCGGTGAAGAGCGGCGGCGCGGACTTGCCGTCCCACACCGCGGTCTTGTAGAGCGAGGCGATGTCGGCCGTCTTCGCGTACGAGTGGCGGTCGGTCAGCACCTGCTGCAGCGAGGCATTGCGCGCCGCCAGGTACGAGACCATGTCCAGCACCTCGTTCACGGCCGCATCGCGCGAGGTCGGCAGCGGCTTGAAGCTGCCGGCGAAGGCGTCGAACTTCGGATCGCCGACCTTGCCGTCCAGCGCCACCAGCTCCTGCAGGCGGAACCAGCCGCCGAAGAAATCGCGCATCGCGCGGTCGGAGCGGCTGTCGGCCATCAGGCGCTGGATCTGCGCGGTGTAGACGGCCGGCTTCAGCAGCGAGCCGTCATCGGCCAGCGTGTTCAGCGTGGCGTCGGGCACCGAGTTCCAGAAGTGCAGCGCGAGCCGGGTGGCCTGCTCGTGCGCGGTGAGCGACACGCACGTTGCGTTCGCATCGGTGGCGGCCTGCCCCTTCTCGACGACGAAGTAGAACTTCGGCGACGCGATCATCGTGCCGAGCACCTTGGCCACCGAGGCCTGCGTCGCGGCGTTGCCGGCGGCGGTGCGGTACACGTTCACCTCGGCATCGGTCAGCGGCTGGCGGAACAGCAGCCGGCCGGCCTTGCGGATGAAGCTGGTGACGCAGGCATCGGCGGTGCCGGTGCAGCTGCCCAGCAGCGTGTTCAGGCGGTTGGCGTCGGCCGTCATCGACTTCGCCAGCGTCTCGGCGGTGTCGTGCAGCGCGGTCACCTGGCGCAGGTTCACGCCGGTGTCCAGGCGCTCGTAACCCTTGTGACGAGATGTACTCGGGTCGACCAGCACGTCGGGCGGGAACTGCGTGGTGTCGCGCACCAGCGGCCCGACGCTCGCGGCGAGCGTGGCATCGCCGGTGAGCGCGGTGGTGACGTCGGTCAGCGCGTTGACCACCTGGTCGCGCGTCAGCCGGCGTGGCTTCGAGGCGGCGCTGCAGCCGGGGCCGGCGACATCGCCCGGCGTCACGGCCTTGATCGTCACGGCGGCGATCTGCGCATGGGGGTCGGTGTCGGCGGGCACGACCACGGCGTTGCCGTTGCCGTTGCTGCCGGTGGGCGGCGCAGCGGCCGCGGGCGTCGATTCACTCGAGTCGCCATTGCAGGCCGCAGCGAGTGCTGCGACACAGAGGGCCAGGAGGTGGGATCGCATGGTGCTCTCGGTTGGATGGCTGGTTGCGGGGGGCTTCGGGGCGCGATTCTGTTGAAATCGCTCTCAGGAGAATTGACGGAGGTTTGACCAATGTGTGCTCGTACGAGGTGAAAATGCGGACGCAACCGAGCGCAACAGGCGTAACGGTGACGAGTTGAAACAGGCGTATGACGGCCTGCCGGCAGAATGGGGAGGCATCAAGACACCGGCACGTACCGGTGTCGGCACCGGAGTCGCGAGGGAGTTGATGGACAACGAGGTGTTCGTTTTCGGCCAGTGCGAAGTCCGCGTCGCGACGCGCGAGGTGCTGCTGGCCGGCGCACAACAAGCGATGGAGCCGCGGCCGTTCGAGCTGCTGGTCTACCTGATCCGGCACCGCGGGCGCATCGTCAGCAAGGACGAGCTGCTCGACAAGCTGTGGTCCTTCGATTTCGTCACCGCCAGCGTGATCGCGCGCGCGGTGATGAAGATCCGCAAGGTGATCGGCGACGACGGCGAGACCGGCGAACTGATCAAGACCGTGCACCGCACCGGCTACCGCTTCATGGGGCAGGTGCGCGAGAAGGTGGCGCCGCCGATGGTGCCGGCGGTGTTGCCCGCGGCGGTGCCACAGGCGCAGCCGGACCCGCTGCCGTCATCCGGTTCGGCCGTCGTGCCGGTGGCGGCGCCCTTGTCGGCGCCGGTCTCGCTCGCGCTGCTGCCGTTCGAGAACCGGACCGGCAGCGGCGACCTCGACTGGCTGGAGCTCGGGCTGTTGTCGCTGGTGGTGCGCGACCTCGGCGCGCACCCGCGCATGCAGGTGAGCTCGATCCCGTCGCTGCTGAACGCGCTGCAGGCGGTGCCGAAGGAATCCGCCTTCGCCGACCGCGCCGACGACCTGGCGCGGCTGCTCGCGGTGCGCCACGTGGCGCGCGTCGAGGTGCACGGCGGGCCGCTGCGCTTCGAGCTGCGCTGCACGCTGGTCGGCGAGGGCCGCACCGACAGCACGATGCTCGCCGCCACCGGCCTGCCGAACCTCGGCCGCAACCTGGTGCGCTGGCTGGAGGCGCGCTTCTTCCCTGGCGAAGCGGCGGCCGAGCTGCATCCGGATGCCGGCGACAGCGTGCTGGGCCGCGCGCTGCAGGCGATCGCCGAACAGAAATGGACGCTCGCGCTGGAGCTGCTCGACCAGGTGCTGCGCCTCGAGCCGGCGCACCTCGGCGCGCAAGTGGAGCGCCTGCGCGCGCTGGTGGCGATGGACGACAGCGCCGCCTTCGAACTCGGCGACGTGCTGCTGGCGCGCCTGCGCGAGGAGCCGAACCAGGCGGCCGAGGCCGCGGTGCACTTCGAGCTGGCGCAGGCCCATGTGCGCCGGCGCGTCAACGACAAGGCCAAGCTCCACCTCGAGGAAGCGCTGCACAGCGCGCCGGGCAAGGCGGCGCGCGAATCGGTGGTGGCGACCACGCTGCTGCGGGCCGGCATCGCGATCAACGAATTCGATTTCACCGTCGCCTCGGCCTTGGTGGACCGGGCCGAGATGCTGTGCAACGGCAGCGGCAGCGTGTTCGACCAGTTGCGCATCCTGTCGCTGCGCATGGTGATCGAGGGCGAGACCGGCAGCATGGTGCAGGCCTGGAACCATGCGCGGCGCTCGGCGTCGCTGTACCGCGACCATGGTGTGCTGGTCGGCCAGGCGCGGGCCGAATGCAACGTGGCCAATTCGAGTGCGAGCCTGGGTCATTTCCGCATGGCCGAGGAGCATGGCGAGGCGGGCCTGGCGATCTCGCGCAGCCTGCAGGTGCCGACCGATTCGGCGGTGTCGGCGATGCTGCTGTGCGGCGTGTACCGGCAGCTGCGCAAGCCGACCAGCCTGGCGCGCGTGCTGTCGATCCTGGAATCTTTGGACACCGGCGACGGGCCGCGCAACGAGGGCTTCCGGCTGATCGGCCGGGCGCACTACGCGCTGGCGATCGGGCAGGCGGGCGAGGCGGCGTGGCGGCTGTCGCAGGCGGCGGAAGAGGCGGCTGCGAAGGGGCAGGAGATGCAACTGCATTTCGTGCTGCCGCTGCTGGCTGGTGCGCTGATCCACGACGGGCAGCTCGACGCGGCGGACGAGGCCTGCGGGCGCATCGCATCGCTGACGAAGCTGGCGCGCGACCGCAACCTGCAGGGCGCGCTGTGGCACAGCCAGGCGCAGCTGGCGCTGGCGCGCGGCGACCGCGAGCGCGCGATCGCGCTGCTGCGCAAGGCGCGCGACGTGACGCCGCTCGGCTGGTGGAATGCGCATTCGCGGCTGGATGGCGCGTGGCTGTGCATCGAGCAGGGCCGCTCGGGCGAGGCGGTGGAGTTGCTGCGCGGTCTGGAGACCTGGCTCGACGAGCACCCGGCCGGGTTGGCGGTGTCGGCGCGGCTGTCGCACGCGCAAGGCCGCAGCGGCGAGGCGCGCGCGACGCATGCGCGGCTGGCGGCGAGCGTCGATGGCGAGCTGCCGGCGTGGCTGCTGGAGCTGGGCAGCTGCTACGAGGCGCAGTGGTCGGTGGAGGTGCCGAGCGCGCCGTGCGTGGTGACGTGGTTGTAGGCGTCCGCGATCAAGCCGGTTTCGGTGCCGATGCGGCGTCGGCCGCCGGCAGCTGCGGAAACCGGCAGGCGATGGAGAGCTTGTTGACGGCGACGACGCGGTCGACATTCTTGGTCGCCTTGCTGTAGGCCTCGGAGGCCTCCCGGATCTCGGTGCGGGTCGCTTCGTAGACGGAGCCGAGGCGCGAGGCCGAGACGCCGTTCTGCTGCAACGTGTACTGGGCTGCGTTGGCGGCACCGGAGACCCCGCCCCACCCGGCGATCGCGGACTTGGCGGCCGCGGCCTGCGCGGCCAGCGCTGGAACGACGATCGACCCCGCGATGATGCCGACGGACGCGATGACGATCTGGGTCTTGCCTGATCCATAGAACGAGTCGCGCATGCCGATCATCTTTTCATCGCAGAGCTCGAGTGCGCGCTGGAAGTCGTCGTCGAGCGCGGCCTTTGCATTCTTCGAGTTGTCGGCGGTGCGTTCTGCCGTATCCAGCGCCGAGAACGAGGCCGTGGGCGGCTTGATCGTCGAGCAGCCGGCCACCGCCAACAGGATGAATGCTGCGCTCGCATGGCGTTTCATGGGACTCCTCCTCCGGACGATTGCATTGGACTGCCGCGACGTTACCGAGGCCGTGCGGGGCGTGCATCGTCTCCATTGCGGATGAGTCCGGCCCTGCGTTCCCGTCAGGTCAAGCCCATGCGRTTCGGTACAAAGGCCACTCGCATCGCGTCAGCGAACGGGGTCGGCCAGCTCGTACGCGGTGCTGCGCCCGCCCGCGGCCGACTTGCGCAGCACGCCCAGGGCCAGCAACTGCGCGATGTCCCGCAACGCGGTATCCGCCGAGCACTTGGCGATGGCTGCCCATTTGCTGCTGGTGAGCTTGCCGTCGAACTCGTCGAGCAGGCGGTTGAGCAGCTTCACCTGGCGCTCGTTCATCGGCGTGCCGGCCCACTGTTGCCAGAACCGCGCCTTGCCCAGCACGCCGTCGAGCGTGACCTGCGCCGTGGCGACGGCCCGGCCCAGCGTGCCGAGAAACCAGGCCAGCCAGCCGGTGGCATCCATCGAGCCCTTCTGCGTGCGTTCGAGGATGTCGTAGTAGTCCTTGCGCTCGCGCTGGATCTGCGCCGACAGGCTGTAGAAGCGTTGTCCGCTGCCGTCCGCACGGGCGAGGAACAGGTCGCCCACGGCGCGCGCGATGCGGCCGTTGCCGTCGTCGAACGGATGCAGCGTCACGAACCACAGGTGGGCGAGGCCCGCCTTGATCAGCGCGGGCTCGCCGGTGTCAGCGTTGGCCCAGGCGAGGAAGCGCGCCATCTCGGCGGGAAGCGACGCCGCCGGGGGCGCCTGGAAATGCACCTTGTGGCGATTCGCTTGGCCGGAGACGACCTGCATCGGTCCGCTCGCATCGTCGCGCCATTGGCCCACACTGATCCTGCTCATGCCGGAGTACCCGGTCGGAAACAGCGCCGCATGCCAGCCGAACAGCCGCTCGACGGTCAGGGGCTCGGCGCTGCGCGAGGTCGCATCGAGCACCATCTCGACGACGCCTTCCACATGCCGGTCCACCGGCGCCAGTGCGCCGATGTCCATGCCGAGCCGGCGGGCGATCGACGAGCGGACCGAGGCGACGTCCAGCACCTCGCCCTCGATCTCGCTGGTCTTGAGCACGTCGTCGGTCAGCGCGGCCAGATTGACCTGGTCGCGCAGCGCCGGCCCGACATCGGCCAGGTGGCCGAGAAGAACTCCCTGGCCACGGCTGATATCCGCCAATGGCTGGGCGAGCACAGACAGGTCATGGCGCCACTGGGGCCAGTCACTTGCCTGCCAGATGTAGAGGTTTTCTCCGCGATGCATGCGGTGATTAAGCCCTGGATTCGCCGCAGGCGGGCGGAGGGGAATGGGAGTCGAACCCACCCGGCGGCGCATGGCGCCACCCACCGGGTTTGAAGCCCGGCCGTCCCACCGGGGACGCTTCCCCTCCTCGGTTCCTTCAGCGCATCGTCATCGCAGGGCCCGTGAACAACGCGGTGTCGCTGCGCAACCGGTGCTCGTCGCCGACGCGGCGCAGCAGCCCGATGCGGTCGAAGTATTCGAGGATCTGGATCGCGCGCTTGCGGCCGAGGCCGGTGGCGTCGCGAAAGCGCGCGGCCGTGACGGCGCCGTCGGCAGCGCCCGCGGCGACGCTGCGCACGTGGGCGGCCAGCTGCGCCATCGTGGCCGGCGCGCAGTACAGGTCCTTCGCGACCTGGTGCAACTCGCCGCGCTGCGCCAGCCGCGCGAGCGTCGTGCGCATCAGCACCTCGCCCTCGCGCGTGTCGCGGGCGAGGTCGCGCACCCAGCTGCCGTCGAAGCCGGCGGCCGCGAGCAGCGGCGCCACCTTCTGCGCGATGCGTTCGTCGGCGGCCGACAGGCGCAGCGCGTGCTCGGGCAGGTGCACGAACGCACCGCGCACCGTGACGACGCCCTCGGCCTGCAGCTCGGCGAGCAGCGCGCTCCACGGTGGCGGCGGCAGGCGCGGGCAGGCGAGGCGGCGCAGCCGGGCGGCATCGGGGCCGGGCACGTCGGGGTCGCTGGCGTGGAAGCGGCGCAGCGTGTCGATCACCGCGCTGCGTGCGGCGGCGCGTTGCGTGGGGCCGAGGGCCCAGTCGGGCGCATCGGCCGCGGCCTGCGGTGTGATGCCTTCGGCACGCGCCCAGCGTGCGCGCGACAAGCCGTGCGGGGCGGCGGCCAGCAAGGCCTCGAAGCGTTGCGCCGCGGTGGGCAGCGACCACGCCGCCAGCTCGGCCAGCCGCTGCGGCGTGCGCCGGTAGCGCACCGGCGCGAACGGGTCGAGCACCGTGCCGCCGGCGATCGTGCGGGTGGCCGAGTTGTCGCGCAGCACGACGCGGTCGCCCCGCCATGCGCCGATGGGCGCCTGCAGCACGATCTGCACGAAGGCGCGGCCGCCGGGGGCAAGGCTGTCGGCCGCGGCGTCGACGCCGGCCAGCACGGCCACCGTGCCCATCGTGTCGCTCGCGCCGAGGTGCACGTGCACCGGCGTGCCCGAGCGCAGCGGGCGCGGCTCGCCGTGCCACAGCGTCAGCAGCGCATCGAGCCGGTCCGTCTCGACGCCGGCCCCGGCCCCGGCCCCGGCCTCGGCCGATACCAGCCATTGCCCACGCGCCACCTCGTGCTTGTCGACACCGGCCAGCGCCACCGCGCAGCGCTGGCCGGCATGCGCCTGCGTCGCGGCCTGGTTCTGCGTGTGCAGGCTGCGCACGCGGGCGTGGCGGCCGGCGGGCGAGGGGCACAGCGCCAGCTCGTCGCCGACCTGCACGCGCCCGGCATGCACGGTGCCGGTCACCACGGTGCCGACGCCGTCGAGCGTGAACGCCCGGTCGATCGCKAGGCGGAAGGCATCGCTCGCGCCGTCGCGCGGCGGCGTCTCGCGCGCCGCGGCGAACAGCAGCTCGCGCAAGGCCGGCAGGCCCTCGCCGGTCGGGGCCGCGACGGCGAGCACCGGTGCATCGGCGAGCGGCGTGCCGGCCAGCAGCGCAGCCACGTCGCCGCGCACCTGCGCGATGCGCGCGGCATCGACGCGGTCGCACTTGGTGATGAGCACCGCGCCGCGCGACAGGCCCAGCAGCGACAGCACCGCCAGGTGCTCGCGCGTCTGCGGCATCACGCCGTCGTCGGCGGCGACCAGCAGCAGCGCGAAGTCAATGCCGGTCGCGCCGGCCAGCATCGTGTGCACCAGGCGCTCGTGGCCGGGCACGTCGATGAAACCGATGCGCGGCGTGTACTCGTCGCCCGGCACATCGAGGAACGCATAGCCGAGCTCGATCGAGATGCCGCGCGCCTTCTCCTGCGGCAGCCGGTCGGTGTCGACGCCGGTCAGCGCGCGCACCAGCGTGGTCTTGCCGTGGTCGATGTGGCCTGCGGTGCCGACGATCATCCCAGCAGCTCGCGCAACGTGGGGAGCTGCCGGCCGAGCGCGTCGGCGTCTTCCAGGCAGCGCAGGTCCAGCAGCAGCCTGTCCTGCGCGATGCGCCCGATCACCGGCTGCGGCAGCGCGCGCAGCGCCGTGGCGAGCGCATCGAGCGCCGTGCCGATGCCCTTCTTCGACGCACCGGCCGGCGCGATCGCCAGCCCCGCCGACGGCAGCCGCTCCACCGGCAGCGAGCCGGAGCCGATCTGCCCCATCAGCTCGACCACCTCCACCTCGAAGCGCGGCGCCATCGCGGCGGCCACCGCCGGCTGCAGCTGCTGCGCCAGCGCGCGGATCGCGCCGGCCGGCCGCGTCAGCAGCCGCAGCGTCGGCAGGTCATGCGCGAGCCGCTCGGGCCGCAGGTACAGCATCAGCGTCGCTTCCAGCGCGGCCAGCGGCAGCTTGCTCATGCGCAGCGCGCGCTTCATCGGGAACTTGCGGATGCGCGCGATCGCGCCCTGGCTGCCGACGATCAGGCCGGCCTGCGGCCCGCCCAGCAGCTTGTCGCCGGAGAACGTGACCACGTCGCAGCCCGCCGCCAGCATCTCCTGCGGCAGCGGCTCGCGCGGCAGCCCGTACTGCGCCAGGTCGACCAGCGAGCCGCTGCCCAGGTCGGTGGCCAGCGGCAGCCCGTGCGCATGCGCGATGCCGGCCAGCGTCGCTTCATCGACCGAGTGCGTGAAGCCCTGCACCGCGTAGTTGCTGGTGTGCACCTTCATCACGAGGCCGGTGCGCGGCGTGATCGCGCGCTCGTAGTCCTGTGCATGCGTGCGGTTGGTGGTGCCCACCTCGACCATCTCGGCGCCCGCACTCGCCATCACGTCGGGCATGCGGAACGCGCCGCCGATCTCGACCAGCTCGCCGCGCGAGATGATCACCTCGCGCTCGCGCGCCAGCGCCGCGATCGTCAGCAGCACCGCGGCGGCGTTGTTGTTGACCACCGTCGCCGCCGCCGCACCGGTGATCGTGCACAGCAGGTCCTCGACGATCGAGTCGCGGTCGCCGCGCCCGCCCGAGGCCAGGTCGTACTCGAGGTTGTTCGGCGCCGCCATCACCGCCAGCAGGTGCTGCAGCGCGCTGTCGGCCAGCAGCGCGCGGCCGAGGTTGGTGTGGATCACCGTGCCCGTCAGGTTCAGCACCGTGCGCAGCCGCGGCGTGAGCCGCGCCTGCACGCGCGCCGCGAGCGCCGCCTGCAGCGCATCCGGCTGCAGCGCCTGCGCCGCCAGCCCGCCGGCCACCGCCTGCGCGCGCAGGCCTTCCAACAGCGCGCGTGCCTCGCCGGCCACCAGCGAGTGGCCATGCGCGTCGAGCAGCGCGCGCGTGGCGTCGCTGCGCAGCAGCTTGTCGATCGAGGGCAGGTCCTGGGGCCGTGCCTCCTGCGACCCGCCGCCGTGAACCACGGACGTCTCGGGCCGCTCCATCAGCCTCCCCCGCCGTCGTCAACGCCGTCGTCAGTGCCGTCGTCGCCGAACAGCAGCATCAGGTTGATGCCGTGCCGCCGGAACCCGGCCTCGCTGACCAGCAGGTCGAGCGTCACCGAGCCGAGGTCGTCGGCGACCGGCTCGACATTCACATCGCGCTCCATGTGCACGATCTTCAGGTAGTGGCCGCAGGCGTCGCAGGTCTCGGCCTCGGTGGCCGGCTTGGCCTCGCGGGCCTCGGTGCCCACGCGCTGCGGCGACTGGTAGTGGATGCCCTGGGTGCCGAGGCAGTGCGTGCACTTGATGCGCACCATGTGCCACTGCGCGGCGCACAGCGCGCACTGCAGGTAGCGGAAGCCGGCATCGCTGCCGCCGATGCGCGAGATGCTGGCCACCGGCCGGCTGCCGCAGCACGGGCACAGCGTGGCATCGTCGGTGCGGCCGAAGGGCGGCAGGCGGTCGGCACCGCGCGCCGCCTGCGTCGCGAGCACGAGCTGCGTCCAGTACACCTGCAGCGCCGCGGCCACCAGCGGGGCGGCGGCCAGGTCCAGCCCCAGCATCACGCCGGTCAGCAGGCGGTCGGCCTGCTGGTCGAGCCAGGCATCGTCGCCGGCATGGGTGTCCTGCAACGCCTGCACGGCGGCCAGCGCGGGGCTGCCCGCCAGGCGCGGCAGCAGCGCATCGAGCAGCCGGCGCAGGCCCTCACGCCAGGCGGCATCGCGCGGCCAGTGCTCGGCCGGCAGCGGCGGCAGGCCGGCCCGCGATGCGGCATCGAGCGCCGCCGCATCGGGCAGCGCAACGGCCGGGTACGCCTGCAGCAGCCCGTGCTGCGCCTGCGCCAGCTCGGCCATGAACAGCAGGAAATCGCGCATCGCATGCCCGCCGGCGGCCAGCTGGCGCAGCCGCATCTCGCGCTCGGCGAACACGGTGCCGCGCTCGGGCAGCCGCAGGTAAGGCACCTGCTGCCCCGCCTGCACCGCGATCTCTTCGGGTGACAGCAGTCGGCTCGACATCATTCCTTGCCGGTGATCTCTCGGTACCAGAGCGGGTGATTCTGCCGTGCCCAGGCCTCGGTGACGGTGCCGCGGGTCATCGCCCGCATCGTTCCCTTGACCCAGATCGCGGCGTACACGTGCACGATCACGCTGAGCACCAGCACCACCGCCGACAGCGCGTGCACCACCACCGCGATGCGGCGCAGCGGGATCGGGAAATAGTTGGCGAACCACGGCTGCCAGAACACGAAGCCGGTGATGAACAGCAGCAGCAGGCTGATGCCGAAGAGCCAGAACACCAGCTTCTGGCCGCCGTTGTACTTCTCGACCGGCGGCATGCCGTGCTCGTGGCCGGTCTTCATCAGGTGCGGGGCCGCCTTCAGCCACGCGGTGTCGCGCGGCTTCCAGGCGTTGTCGCGCCACACCTTGGCGAACAGCAGCACGAAGCCCGCCACCATCAGCACGCCGAAGAACGGGTGCAGGATGCGCGTCCACGGGCCGCCGCCGAACAGCATCGTCAGGAAGTAGAGGGCCGGGTGGAAGAACGCGAGCCCCGACAGCGCGGCGCAGAAGAACAGCATCGCCACCGCCCAGTGGTTCATGCGCGTGCCGTCGGCATAACGCCGGATGAAACGCTTCATGGCCGATCCTCCTCGTCCACCGGCTCCTCGACGGGGCCGACCTTCGTGTAGTGGAAGAAGCCGACCACCGCGGCGCCGATCATCGCGGCCAGCGCCAGTGGCTTGGCTGCGCCCTTCCACAGCGAGACCCACGGGCTGATCTGCGGGTTGGCCGGCAGCCCGTGGTACAGCTGCGGCTTGTCGCCGTGCTGCAGCACGTACATCACGTGCGTGCCGCCGACGCCGGGCGGGTCGTACACGGCGGCCTGCGCATAGCCGCGCTCCTTCAGGTCGGCGATGCGCTCGCTGCCGTACTCGAGCATGTCTTCCTTGCTGCCGAAGTGGATCGCGCCGGTCGGGCAGGCCTTCACGCAGGCCGGCTCCAGGCCGACGCTGACGCGGTCGGAGCACAGCGTGCACTTGTAGGCCTTGCTGTCCTTCTTGCTGATGCGCGGCACGTCGAACGGGCAGCCGGTGACGCAGTTGCCGCAGCCGATGCAGTTCTCCTCGATGAAGTCGACGATGCCGTTCGTGTACTTCACGATCGCGCCGGGCGCCGGGCAGGCCTTCAGGCAGCCGGGGTCGTCGCAGTGCATGCAGCCATCCTTGCGGATCAGCCACTCGAGCTTCATCTCTTCGTTGAGCGACTTGGTCTCCACCTCGGAGAAGCGCATCACCGTCCACGATTCGGCGCTCAGGTCGGCCGGGTTGTCGTACACGCCGACGTTGTTCCCCACGGTGTCGCGCAGGTCGTTCCATTGCATGCACGCCACCTGGCAGGCCTTGCAGCCGATGCAGCTGGAGACGTCGATCAGCTTCGCGACCTCGGTCGTCGTGCGCGCGTGCGGGCTCGGCGTGGTGGTGGCCGAGCGCGCGGCGATGTCGAGAGATTGCAGTGAACTCATGGCTCAGGCCTTCTCGATGTTGACCGTGAACGACTTGTACTCGGGCGTCTGCGTGTTCGCATCGCCGACGAAGGGTGTCAGCGTGTTCACCAGGTAGCCCTTCTTCGCCAGGCCCACGAAGCCCCAGTGGTTGGGCAGGCCCACCGTGTCGACCTTGCGGCCGTCGACGTCGAGCTGCGGAATGCGCTTGCTCACCAGCGCCACCGCCTTGATCGAGCCGCGCTTCGACGAGACCTTCACCATGTCGCCGTTGGCGATGCCGCGCGCCTTGGCCAGCTCTTCGCCGATCTCGACGAACTGCTGCGGCTGGATGATGGCCGAGGTCTCGACGTTCTTGGTCCAGTAGTGGAAGTGCTCGGTCAGCCGGTAGCTGGTGGCCACCAGCGGGAAGTCCTTCGGCGTGCCCATCATCTCGAGGTCGCCCTTGAACACGCGGGCCGCGGGGTTGGCGCGGGCCTTCGGGTTGTTCGGGTGCATCGGGTTGGCGGCCAGCGGCGATTCGAACGGCTCGTAGTGCTCCGGCAGCGGCCCCTCGGCCATGCCGGTCGGCGCGAAGAGCCGCGCGACGCCTTCGGCCGTCATGATGAACGGCTGCACGCGTTCGGCGTCGCCTGGGTTGGCATCGGGGCGGATGTCGGGCACGTCGGAGCCGCTCCACGCGGTGCCGTTCCACTGCACCAGCTTGCGCCGCGCATCCCAGGGCTTGCCATCGGGCGCGCTCGATGCGGCGTTGTAGAGGATGCGCCGGTTCGCCGGCCAGGCCCAGGCCCAGTTCAGCGTCTGGCCGATGCCCCACGGGTCGCTGTTGTCGCGGCGCGCCATCTGGTTGCCGGCCTGCGTCCAGGCGCCGCAGTAGATCCAGCAGCCGCTCGCGGTGCTGCCGTCGTCGCGCAGCAGGCCGAAGCCCGCGAGCTGCTCGCCCGCCTTCGCCAGCACCTTGGGCGGCGCCTTCGGGTCTTTGGGGTCGGGCGGGGCCAGCACGTCGGCCAAGGCCTTGCCGTTGTATTCCATCGCCAGCTCATCGGCCGACGGGCTGTGCGGGATCTTGTACGGCCAGGTCAGCTTGACGATCGGGTCGGGGAAGGCGCCGCCGTCCTTCGCGTAGGCGGTGCGCATGCGGTGGAACAGGTCGGCGATGATTTCCGGATCGCCGCGCGCCTCGCCCGGCGGCTCGGCGCCCTTCCAGTGCCACTGCAGCCAGCGGCCCGAGTTGGTCAGCGAGCCGTCTTCTTCGGCGAAGCAGGTCGACGGCAGCCGGAACACGGTGGTCTGGATGGCCTCGCTCTTCACGTCGTTGAACTCGCCGAAGTTCTTCCAGAACTCCGAGGTCTCGGTGTTGAGCGGATCGATCGTCACCAGGAACTTCAGCTTCGACAGCCCTTCGATGATCTTCTTCTTGTTGGGGAACGAGCCGACCGGGTTGAAGCCCTGGCAGATGTAGCCGTTGAGCTTGCCCTGGCTCATCAGCTCGAAGGCCTGCAGCACGTCGTAGACCTTGTCGATCTTCGGCAGGTAGTGGTAGGCCCACGAGTTCTCGGCCGTGGCCGCGGCGCCCCACCACGATTTCTGCAGGCTGACGAAGAACTTCGGGTAGTTCTGCCAGTAGCTCATCTGGTTGGGGC
>NZ_JBFUFP010000027.1:0-20332 GCF_056403375.1 Rhizobacter sp. P2_H2 | reverse complement strand
CTCGTGCACCAGCCGCCCGCCCTCGATGACGAACAGCCGGTCGGCCACGTCCATCGCGAAGCTCAGCACCTGTTCGGAGACCACGATCGTGATCTCGCGCCGCTTGCGGATCTCGTTCAGCGCGCGGGCGATGTCCTTGATGATCGAAGGCTGGATGCCCTCGGTCGGCTCGTCGAGCAGCAGCACCTTCGGGTTGGTGACCAGCGCGCGGGCGATCGCGAGCTGCTGCTGCTGGCCGCCCGACAGGTTGCCGCCCTTGCGAGAGCGCATGTCGAACARCACCGGGAACAGCGCGTAGATCTCGTCGGGGATGCGCCGGCTCGCGGCGTTCTCCAGGCCGGTGCGGATGTTCTCCTCGACCGTCAGCATCGGGAAGATCATGCGGCCCTGCGGCACGTAGGCCAGGCCCTTGCGCACGCGCTGGAAGCTCTCGTCCTTCGTGACCTCGCGGCCGTCGACCTCGATGCTGCCGGACCTGGCCGGCAGGATCCCCATCAGGCTCTTGAACAGCGTGGTCTTGCCCATGCCGTTGCGGCCCATGATCGCGACGGCCTCGTTCTTCCCCGCGTCGAAATCGATGCCGTGCAGGGCCTCGCTCTGGCCATAGGCGACGTGCAGGTTCTTCACATGGAGCATCGCAATGTCCTCAATGGCCGAGGTAGACGTCGATCACCTTCGGGTCGGCCTGCACCTGCTCCATCGAGCCCTCGGCGAGGATCCTGCCCTGGTGCATCACCGTCACCTTGTGGGCGATCTGCTTGACGAAATCCATGTCGTGCTCGATGACGATCATCGAGCGCCCCTTGCAGATGCGCTTCAGCAGCTCGGCCGTCAGCTCGCGCTCGCGCACGCTCATGCCGGCGATCGGCTCGTCGAGCATCAGCAGCTCCGGGTCCTGCATCAGCAGCATGCCGATCTCGAGCCACTGCTTCTGGCCGTGCGAGAGCAGCCCGGCCTCCAGCTCGAGCTGGTCGGCCAGGCCGATCTCGGCGGCCACCGACTGCACCGCGTCGCGCACCTCGGCATCGCGCTGGAACGCCAGCGCCCCGAACACACCGCGGCCGCGCGGGAACGAGACCTCCAGGTTCTGGAACACGCTGAGGTTCTCGTAGATCGACGGCGTCTGGAACTTGCGGCCGATGCCGGCGCGCACGATCTGGTATTCGGGCAGCCGGCTCATCTCGGTGTTCTTGAACTTGATGCTGCCGCCGCTTGCGCGCGTCTTGCCGCAGATCAGGTCGAGCAGCGTGGTCTTGCCGGCGCCGTTCGGGCCGATGATCACGCGCAGCTCGTTCTTGTCGACGTACAGCGTCAACGCGTCGATCGCCTTGAAGCCGTCGAACGAGACGGTGAGGTCCTCGACCGCCAGCACGAAGTCGGTGTTGCTCATGACGCCCTCCATGCGGTCTCGGCACGCGGCTCGGCCGTGCTGCGGCGCCTGCGCCGCAGCCACCACGGCTTCAGCTTGTTGGCATACAACCCGGCCAGCCCGTCGGGGAACGCGAGCACCACGCCGAGGAACATCGCCGCCATCAGGAACAGCCACAGGTCGGGGAAGCTCTCGGAGAAGTAGGTCTTGCCGAAGTTGACGAGCAGCGCACCCCACACCGCGCCGACCAGCGACATGCGCCCGCCGACCGCCGCGAAGATCACCATCTCGATGCTGGGCACGATGCCCACCAGCGACGGCGACATGAAGCCCACCTGCAGCGTGAACAGCGCACCGCCGATGGCCGACAGCAGCGCCGCCAGGCAGAACGCGAACACGCGGAACATCGCGACGTCGTAGCCCGAGAAGCGCACGCGGTCTTCCTTGTCGCGCATCGCGAGCAGCAGCGTGCCGAGCTTGCTCTTCTGGATCCAGCTGCACCCGACGATCGCGCCGATCAGCAGCGCCACCGTCAGGAAGTACAGGATGTACTTCGCGCTGTTGGTGCGGGTGTCCCAGCCGAGCAGSGTCTTCAGGTCGGTCATGCCGTTGACGCCGCCGGTGTAGCCCTGCTGGCCGATGATCAGCACCGTGAGGATCAGCGCCACCGCCTGCGTGATGATCGCGAAGTACACGCCGCCGACGCGCCGCTTGAACATCGCGAAGCCGATCACGAAGGCCAGCAGCGTCGGCACCGCGAGGATCGCGAGCAGCGCGAACGGGAAGTGCCGGAACGGCTCCCACCACAGCGGCAGCGCGGTGATCTGGTTCCAGTCCATGAAGTCGGGGATGCCCGGCGTCGACTGGATCTTCGTCGTCACGGGGTCGCTCGCCTCGAGCTTCAGGAACATCGCCATGCCGTAGCCGCCGAGGCCGAAGAACACGCCCTGCCCGAGGCTCAGCACGCCGCCGTAGCCCCACAGCATCACCAGGCCCAGCGCGACGAAGGCATAGCTCAGGTACTTGCCGACCAGGTTGAGGCGGAACAGGTCGAAGGCCAGCGGGAACACCACCGCCAGCACCACGGCCAGCAGCAGCACGCTGCCCATGCCGCTGCGGTCCAGCCACTGCACGATGCGATTCATCGGAGCTCCTTGAAGAGAGATCAACGCCGCACCTTGGCCGCGAACAGCCCCTGCGGTCGCACCATCAGGATCAGCACGATCAGCGACAGCGTCAGCACCTTGGCCATCGAGCCGGTGATGAAGAACTCGGTGATCGACTGCGTCTGCGCGATGCCGAAGGCCGACACCACGGTGCCGAGCAGGCTGGCCGCGCCGCCGAAGGTGACGACCAGGAAGGCGTCGACGATGTAGAGCGAGCCGCTGGTCGGGCCGGTGGAGCCGATGGTGGTGAAGGCGGCCCCCGCGACGCCGGCGATGCCGCAGCCGATCGCGAAGGTGAGCCGGTCGGTCTGGCGCGTGTTGATGCCGGTCGCGTTGGCCATCATGCGGTTGGCCACGGTGGCGCGCACYCGCAGGCCCCAGCGCGAGCGGTACAGCGCGAGCAGCACGCCGCCGGTGACGACCGCCGTCAGCGCCATCACGAACAGGCCGTTGATCGGGATGTCGAGACCGGCGGACGGCGCCCACGAACCCATCAGCCAGTCGGGCAGTGTCGGGCTCACCTCCTTCGCGCCGAAGGTCGAGCGGAAGATCTGCTGCATGCCCAGCGACAGGCCCCAGGTGGCGAGCAGCGTGTCGAGCGGGCGGCGGTACAGGTGGCGGATGAACAGCCACTCGACCGCCCAGCCGGCGGCGAACGCGAAGCCGAAGGCCGCGACGATCGCCACCGGGAAGTACGCGGCCATCAGCTTCGGTGCGTAGCTTTCGGCCAGGTGCGAGAACAGCCAGATCGTGTAGGCGCCGATCGTCATGAACTCGCCATGCGCCATGTTGATGACGCCCATCTGGCCGAAGATGATGGCCAGGCCCAGGCCCATCAGCAGCAGCACCGAGAACAGGCTCAGGCCGGCGAAGCCTTGCATCAGCGAGATGTTCAGGATTTCGGAGAGGGTCATGGCGGCGCCCGTCGTGCTTACTGGTATCCCTTGGGAAACGGATTCGGCTCGATCAAGTCAGGCGACTCCGCCACCACCTTGAACTGCCCGTCCGCCTGCGCCATGCCGATGCGCGTCTTGCTCCACAGGTGGTGGTTCTCGTGCACCTTCACGTAGCCCTCGGGCGCGGTCTTCAGCTCGATGCCGGCCGAGGCCGCGGCGATCTTGTCGACGTCGAAGCTGCCGGCCTTCTCGACCGCCGCCTTCCACAGCCACGGCCCCAGGTAGCCGGCCTGCGTCACGTCGCCGATCACCGCGGTCGGGCCGTACTTGGCGCGGAACGCCGACACGAAGGCCTTGTTGTTCGCGTTGTCCAGCGACTGGAAGTACTTCATCGACGCGTAGAAGCCGGCCATGTTCTCGCCGCCGATGCCCAGCACCTCGTCTTCCGTCACCGAGATCGTCAGCAGGAACTGCTTGTCGGCGGTGACGCCGGCCGCCTTCAGCTGCTTGTAGAACGCGACGTTCGAGCCGCCCACCACCGCGACGAAGATGCAGTCGGGCTTGGCGACCTTGATCTTGTTGATCAGCGAGTTGAAGTTGGTGTGGCCGAGCGGGTAGTACTCCTCGCCGACCACCTTGCTGCCGGCGAGGTGCCCCTCGATGTGCTTGCGGCCGATCTTCATCGAGGTGCGCGGCCAGATGTAGTCGGAGCCGACCAGGAAGTAGGTCTTGGCCTTCTTCTCCTTGGCCGCCCAGTCGAGGCCCCACAGGATCTGCTGCGTCGCCTCCTGGCCGGTGTAGATCACGTTCTTGCTCTGCTCCAGGCCTTCGTAGAAGGTCGGGTAATAGAGCATGCCGTTCTCCTTCTCGAAGATCGGCAGCACCGCCTTGCGCGAGGCCGAGGTCCAGCAGCCGAACACGCAGGCCACGCGGTCGTTGACCAGCAGCTTCTTCGACTTCTCGGCGAAGGTCGGCCAGTCGGACGCGCCGTCTTCCTTGATCACCTTGATCTTGCGGCCGAGCACGCCGCCCATCGCGTTGATCTGGTCGATTGCGAGCTGCTCGGCCTGGATCGAGCCGGTCTCCGAGATCGCCATCGTGCCGGTGCCCGAGTGCAGCTGGCCCACCGTCACCTCGGTGTCGGTGACCGCCAGCTTCGTCGTGTTGACCTTGGCGGTGGGGGCGGCCTGCGCGAGCGCGAACCCCGACAGGCCCGCGAGGGGCAACGCGGCGGCGCCTTGCAGCAGCCGGCGGCGCTGCATCGAATCGGTGTGGAGGTCGTCGTTGCGGTCGGTCATCGTGTTCTCCGAACAGGTTGAGGGCATCGTCATGACGCACGGCACCAAGCCTGTGCGGTGCCGCGTTGTTCACGCTGGGGCCGACTGTCCGGGATGGCGTGCGCAAACCGAATACGTCAATCAACGTAGCCGGCCGCGGGAGCGCTTCTTGCATGAGAGCCGACACTGCCGTCGTTGTCGGAGAAACCGGTGTCCGTGGCCACGCAAAAGATCTTTCGCATCCGCCGGGACTACAACACCTGGGTCGGCAACGAGACGCTCGAGGACTACGCGCTGCGCTACACGCCGCGCAGCTTCCGCAAGTGGAGCGAGTTCCGCGTCGCCAACACCGCGTTCGGCGCCACCTCGTTCCTCGCGCTCGAGGCGATCGGCGGCTCGATCGCGATCGGCTACGGCTTCTCGAACGCGCTGTGGGCGATCCTCGTGGTCGGGCTGATCACCTTCCTGACCGGGCTGCCGATCAGCTATTACGCGGCGAAGTACGGCGTCGACATGGACCTGCTGACGCGCGGCGCCGGCTTCGGCTACCTCGGCTCCACGCTGACCTCGCTGGTCTACGCGAGCTTCACCTTCATCTTCCTCGCGCTCGAGGCGGCCATCCTCGCGCTCGCGCTGCAGATGTACTTCGGCTGGCCGCTGTCGCTGTGCTACCTGCTGTCGTCGCTCGGCATCGTGCCGCTGGTGATGCACGGCATCACGCTGATCTCGCGGCTGCAGCTGTGGACGCAGCCGCTGTGGCTGATCCTCCTGATCTGCCCCTACGCCTTCGTGCTGGCGAAGAACCCGCAGGCGTTCGCCGACTTCACCGGGCTGGTCGGCCGGGCCTCGGGCAGCAACGGCTTCAGCTGGCTGATGTTCGGCACCGCCGCCACCGTCGCGTTCTCGCTGGTGGTGCAGATCGGCGAGCAGGTCGACTACCTGCGCTTCCTGCCCGAGAAGACGCGTGCCAACCGGCGCCGCTGGTGGGCCGCGGTGCTGGTGGCCGGCCCCGGCTGGATCGTGCCGGGCATGGTGAAGATGCTGGGCGGCGCCTTCCTCGCCTTCCTCGCGCTGCAGCACCAGATCCCGACCGAGAAGGCGGTCGAGCCCACGCAGATGTACCTGGCCGGCTTCGCCTACGTGTTCGCGGACCCGGCCTGGATCCTCGGCGCGACCACGCTGTTCGTGCTGGTCTCGCAGCTGAAGATCAACCTGACCAACGCCTACGCCGGCTCGCTCGCGTGGTCGAACTTCTTCGCTCGCCTCACGCACAGCCACCCGGGCCGCGTGGTGTGGCTGGTGTTCAACGTGCTGATCGCGGTGCTGCTGATGACGCTGGGCGTGTTCGAGGCGCTGGAGCGCGTGCTCGGGCTGTACAGCAATGTCGCGATCGCGTGGGTGGGCGCGCTCGTCGCCGACCTCGTGATCAACAAGCCGCTCGGCTGGAGCCCGCGCCACATCGAGTTCAAGCGCGCGCACCTGTACGACATCAACCCGGTCGGGCTCGGCGCAATGCTGAGCGCGGCGGTGCTCGCGATCGTCGCGTACGCCGGCGCGCTCGGTGCCGCGGCGCAGGCCTTTGCGCCGTTCATCGCGCTGGTCACCGCGATGGTGGTGTCGCCGCTGCTCGCGTGGGCGACGCGCGGGCGCTGGTACCTGGCGCGGCACGACACCACGCGCTGGGCACCGGGCCAGAGCGTGAGCTGCACGGTGTGCGACAACGCCTTCGAGTCCGAAGACATGGCGCACTGCCCGGCTTACGGCGCGCCGATCTGCTCGCTGTGCTGCACGCTGGAATCGCGCTGCCACGACCGCTGCAAGACCGATTCGCGCGCCGCCGAACAGGTCA
Organism: Rhizobacter sp. P2_H2; assembly: GCF_056403375.1. Classification (NCBI taxonomy): domain Bacteria; kingdom Pseudomonadati; phylum Pseudomonadota; class Betaproteobacteria; order Burkholderiales; family Sphaerotilaceae; genus Rhizobacter; species Rhizobacter sp. P2_H2. Next base: position 13,775 of record NZ_JBFUFP010000027.1, on the reverse strand, counting down.
GCGCGGTGCTGGCCGCGGTGCTGCCGCAGCGGCTCGCATCGCGCGTGAACTTCCGCGTCGCGCACTACCTGGTGGTGGCCGCCTCGCTGATCGGGCTGCTGGCGGTGATCCTCGGCGTGGTCTACGACCAGGAGGGCGTGCTGCACGCCGCCGGCCAGGGCGCGCTGAAGGCGCCGCTGCTGAAGGTGTTCGCGCTGCTGTCGCTGGCGGCCGCCGTCGGCGCCTGGTGGGTGGTGCTGGGCAGCGAGAGCCGGCACATGGCGCAGGACGAGTCGAACCGGCAGAAACAGCTGCTGACGCGCGAGATCGACGCGCACCGCCGCACCGACGCCGCGCTGCAGGCCGCGAAGGACCTGGCCGAGGCCGCGAACCAGGCGAAGACGCGCTACGTGGCCGGCATGACGCACGAGCTGCGCACGCCGCTGAACAGCATCCTCGGCTATGCGCAGATCCTGCTGAAGGACGAGCAGGTGCAGGGCGTGCGGCGCGCGTCGGTCGACACCATCCACCGCAGCGGCGAGCACCTGCACGGGCTGGTCGACGGGCTGCTCGACCTGGCGCGCATCGAGGCTGGCCGGCTGCGGCTGGACATGGCGCCGCTGCCGATGCACGAGTTCCTCGACGACCTGGTGCGCATGGTCGGGCCGCAGGCGGAAGCGAAAGGGCTCGTCTTCACGCTGCAGACCAGCGGCCGCGTGCCCGGCCATGTGAACGCCGATGCGAAGCGGCTGCGCCAAATCCTGATCAACCTGCTGAGCAACGCGGTGCGCTTCACCGACCGCGGCAGCGTGACGCTGAAGCTGGACTACCGGCTGGAGCTGGCGCGCTTCGAGGTGATCGACACCGGCATCGGCATCGCGGCGCAGGACCAGGAACGCATCTTCCTGCCGTTCGAGCGCGGCAGCGCCGGACGGCGCACCGGCGAGCCCGGCACCGGCCTCGGGCTGACGATCACCCACCTGCTGACCCAGCTGATGGGCGGCGAGCTGACGGTGAAGAGCGCGCCGGGCCGCGGCAGCACCTTCACCGCGCGGCTGTACCTGCGCGAGATCAGCGCGCCGGTGCTGCCGCGGCGCACGCACCGGCCGGTCACCGGCTACCTCGGCCCGCGGCGCAGCCTGCTGGTGGTGGACGACCAGCCGACGCAGCGCCAGATGCTGGCGGGGCTGCTGATGCCGCTCGGCTTTCGCATCCGCGAGGCGGCGAGCGGACGCGAGTGCCTCGAGAGCGTGCTGGACGACTGCCCCGATGCGGTGCTGCTCGACGTCTCGATGGACGACATGGACGGCTGGCAGACCGCGCGCCAGATCCGCGCGGCCGGGCTGCTGCACCTGCCGATCCTGATGGTGTCGGCGAACGCGTTCGAGAACCAGGCCGACAAGCTGGCGGCCGCCGGCTGCCAGGGCTTCGTCGACAAGCCGGTGATCGAATCGGAGCTGCTGGACATGCTGCAGCGGCACCTGCAGATCGAATGGCTGGCCGAGCTGGCGCTGCCGAACTGGGCCACGGCCGGTGTCACCGGTGCGGCCGGGCCGGTGGGTGCGACGGCATTGCCCGCCGAGCTGATCGGCGACCTGATCCGGCTCGTGCGGCTCGGTCACCTGCAGGGCGTGCAGGCAGCGCTGGATGCGGCGATCGCCCAGCACCCGGGGGCCCACGCCGAGCTGCGCGCGATGCGGCTGCTGGCGGAGCGCTTCGAGCTCGATGCGCTGCTCGACCGGCTGACGCAGGCGCTGCGCGACGTGACGACGGAGGCGCTGTGAGTGCGTCCCCCGTCGTGCTGGTGGTCGACGACGCGCCGCAGTCGCTCGGCGCGCTGTGCGCGTCGCTCGAGGCCGAGGGCTACACGGTGCTGGTCGCGCGCGACGGTGAGTCAGCCCTCGCACGGCTGGACCTCGCGACGCCCGATGCGATCCTGCTCGACGCGCTGATGCCGGGGCTGTCGGGCTTCGAGACCTGCCGGCGCATCAAGCAGGACCCGGCGCTGTCGCACATCCCGGTGATCTTCATGACCGGCCTGTCGGAGACGCCGCACATCGTCGAAGGCTTCGAGAGCGGCGGCGTCGACTACGTCGTGAAGCCGGTGCGTGCGCAGGAGGTGCTGGTGCGCCTGGCCACGCACGTGCGCAATGCGCGCGCAGTGCGGCTCGCGCGCGAGGCGGTGGATGTCGGCGGGCACGGCGTGCTGGTGCTCGACGCGCAGGGGCGCGTCGCGTGGCGTTCGCCGCAGGCGGCGGCGTGGCTGCGCGAGTTCCACCCGCAGGGGCTGCCGGCGGCCTGGGCAGACGATGGCGTGGCGGAGCACCGCAGCATCGGCACCGATGGCCGGGTGCTGTCGGTGCGCCACGCCGGCGCAGTCGGGCTGGGCGAGCGGATGCTGCTGATGCGCCTGCAGGCCGCGAGCGACGTGCCGCCGACGCGGCTGAGCACCGCGTCGCTGACGCCGCGCGAGACCGAGGTGCTGTCGTGGATCGCGAAGGGCAAGACCAACCGCGACGTCGGCGAGATCCTCGGCATGAGCCCGCGCACCGTGAACAAGCACCTCGAGCATGTGTTCGAGAAGCTCGGCGTGGAGACGCGCGCCGCGGCGGCGGCGCTGGCGAGCCGCGAACTCGGCTGAAGACCTGGCCGCGTCCTCAGACCACCGGCGACACGAACGCGATCAGCCGCCCGATGCGCCGGATCACGTCCGCCGTCACGATGAACYGCGGCTTGTCGCGCTTCACGTAGGGCGCGATGTCCGGCGGGTTGTCGGCCGGGTACGGCGAGGTGTCGTAGATGTCGCCCACATGCTTGCTGCGGTAGGCGGTGCCGGTGTACGGCGCCGTCGGCCCGTCGCCGCGGTACGGGTTCACCACCTCGGGCACCGGCGCGGTCCAGTAGTTCTTCGTGCCCAGGTCGGCCACCAGCGTGTCGACCTCGGTCTGCGGCACCACCGGCGTCGTCATCTTCGCGCCGCTGAACAGGTCGGGGAAATCGACCTCGCGGATGCCGAAGAACTTCGGCAGCGCCGTCGGCTGCGTCGCCTTCAGCGGCGAGCGTGCCACCAGCTCGGCCACCGCCGCGTCGCTCATGCCGCTGAGATCGTCGTAGCGCTTCTGCAGCCCGGCGATGTCGATCGAGCGGCCCGCCGAGTAATGGCTCAGCGTGTTCGTCAGGTCCTTGTCGGCGAAGTAGGCGCCGTTGTGGATGTTCGAGCCGTAGCGGTGCACGTACAGCGACTCGTTGCTGTCCAGTTCGATGAAAGTCGCGTGCGTGCGGCCGCTCAGCAGCGCGTTGCGCTGGATCGCGTCGGCCGGCAGCGGCACCGTCTTCAACCACGCGATCGCCTCGGGGATGCGCGCGAGGAACTTGCGGTCGCCGGTCAGCGTGAAGTAGTGGAACAGCTGCTGGATGTTGGTCTGCGTGGTGTGCGTGGCCAGCGAGCGCGGCTCGTAGGTGCGCGCCCCGGCGGCGGCGCCGGCCGGGCGGCCGTTCGTCTCGCGCGACAGGTGCTGCAGGCTCCAGCCGGCCTGCGGCGCGGGCTGCTGCATCGCGCGCATGCACTCCATCGCGCGCGTGATGTTGTCCAGCAGGTCGGTGCGGCCGAGCGCCAGCACGCACATCGTCAGGAACTTGATGTTCTCGCCCATCACGTCGTCGTTGAAGGTGACGTGCAGCGTGTAATCGCCATCCTCCATGCCGGCATGCGCGCCGGCCGGGATCTGCTCGGGGTTCGGCTGCGGCATGCTGGCCTTCGATCCAGCGTAGTGCGGGAAGCGCTGCGGCCAGCCGCCATTGGCGATGCCGAGCTCGGCGCCGAACTGGGCCTGTCTTATGAAATCGATTGCACGATTCAGCGGCGTCTCGAAACGGGGATCCTTCTTCTCGAGCCACATGCGCAGCATCAACTGCGACGCCACCGCGGTGCCGGCGTCGTCGAAGGTGGCGTTGCCGTAGTAGTTCTGGAACTCCTCGAGGCGCCAGCCGTTCTTGCCGATGGTCTCGTACCAGTGCTTGAGCGACTCCTCGCCGGCGAAGTCGTGGATGTAGTTCCAGCCGCCCGAGGCGTGCTGGGCCGCGACGACCGCGAGCGCGGTGCGCTCGGCCGCCTGGTAGAAGCGCTCGTCGCCGGTGGCGTGGTACGCGTCGAGGAACACGTTGCCGACCGACGGCGTGCCGGGCGGCTGGATCCAGCACATCGTGCGCTTGGCCTCCATCTCGCCGAAGGTCTGCGTCAGGTCCGGCGAGTACGACCAGACATAGCCGCCGCGGTAGGACACCTCTTCGTCCATGTAGGCCACGGCGCGCTTCAGCGCGTCGACGGCGATGCCCTGGGCGGTGGGCGGGGCCGGCGGCGCGGGCGGGTTGTCGTCTCCGCCACCGCAAGCGGCCAGCGCGACGGGGCTCAGCGTGGCCCCGAGAAAGGTACGTCGTTGCATGTTGTCTGCCTCCTGATGTCATGGGATGACAATCGATTTCATCGAATGTCATCAGTCATCGTACGACTGAGAAATCAACGATTTACTGGGGCTATCCCTGTCAGACTGCACAAAAACGGATGCAAAACACTGACTTCATCCCCAAGAGATACGATGACATGGCCACGGCCTCGCGCCCGGGGCCGACAGGGCCCGGCGCCCTATACTTGCCGCCAGCGCTGATTTGTTCCGGCTTGCGGGCGCTTTAAAAAACCAGCTAAAGAATGGACGCACCCACCGGTGTCCCCCATCTTGGCGGCGCCGGTTTTTCTTTTTGGGTGCGTGTCCACATGAGTTCGCTGGGTGATGTCAAACCGCAGGTGATGCAGTTCACCGAGCCCTTGCCGCTGCGCAGCGGCGCCAGGCTGAGCGACTACACGCTCGTCTACGAGACCTACGGCACGCTGAACGCCGAGCGCAGCAACGCGGTGCTGGTGTGCCATGCGCTGAACGCCTCGCACCACGTCGCCGGCACCCATGCGGGCGAGCCGCGCAGCGAGGGCTGGTGGGACAACCTGATCGGCCCGGGCAAGCCGCTCGACACCGACCGCTTCTTCGTGATCGGCATCAACAACCCCGGCTCGTGCTTCGGCTCGACCGGCCCGATGCATGTCGACCCCGCGACCGGCCGCGTCTACGGCGCCGATTTCCCGGTCGTCACGGTGGAAGACTGGGTCGATGCGCAGGCCCGGCTGCTCGACCGCCTGGGCATCGCCCAGCTGGCCGCGGTGCTCGGCGGCAGCCTCGGCGGCATGCAGGCACTGAGCTGGTCGCTGCGCCACCCGGACCGGCTGCGCCATTGCATCGCGGTGGCGACGGCGCCGAACCTGTCGGCGCAGAACATCGCGTTCAACGAGGTCGCGCGGCGCGCGATCGTCACCGACCCCGAGTTCCACGGCGGCCACTACTACGGCTACCGCGTGGTGCCCAAGCGCGGGCTGCGCGTGGCGCGGATGATCGGCCACATCACCTACCTGAGCGACGACGCGATGGAGGCCAAGTTCGGCCGCGGCCTGAAGGGCGGCGCGCCCGGCTACAGCACGCAGGACATCGAGTTCGAGATCGAGAGCTACCTGCGCCACCAGGGCGACAAGTTCAGCGAGTACTTCGACGCCAACACCTACCTGCTGATCACCCGCGCGCTCGACTACTTCGACCCGGCGCGCGAGCACGGCGGCGACCTGGCCGCGGCCTTCGCCGGCGCGCGCTGCAAGTTCCAGCTGGTGAGCTTCACGACCGACTGGCGCTTCTCGCCGGAGCGCTCGCGCGAGATCGTGCGCGCGCTGCTCGACAACCGCCTGGACGTGAGCTATGCCGAGATCGACGCACCGCACGGGCACGACGCGTTCTTGCTCGACGATGCGCGGTACCACGGCGTGCTGCGGGCGCGCTTCGACAACATCGCCAAGGAATTCGCTGGCGTGGGAGCCGTGGCATGAGTGATCGCAAGGACATCGAACTCATCGCCGAGATGGTGCCGAAGGGCTCGCGCGTGCTCGACCTCGGCTGCGGCAACGGCGAACTGCTCGCCCACCTGCGCGACCACCGCCAGTGCAGCGGCTACGGCATCGAGATCTCGGACGCCAACGTGCTGTCGTGCACGCAGCGCGGCGTCAACGTGATCCAGCTGAACCTCGAGGAAGGCCTCTCGATGTTCGAGGACCGCAGCTTCGACGTCGTGCTGCAACTCGACACGCTGCAGCACCTGCGCAACACCGAGCGCATGCTGCTCGAGACGGCGCGCGTCGGCCGCGTGGGCATCGTCAGCTTCCCGAACTTCGCGCACTGGGCGAACCGGCTGCGCATCGCGAGCGGGCGCATGCCGGTCACGAAGGCGCTGCCCTACGAGTGGTACGACACGCCGAACATCCGCGTCGGCACGTACGCGGATTTCGAGGTGCTGGCGCGCAAGAGCGGGCTGCAGATCCTCGATTCGTTCGGCATCCAGAACGGCACGGTGCGCCGCCGCCGGCCGAACCTGACCGCGAGCGTCGCGGTGTTCAAGTTCGAGAAGACCTGACGCGCCGCTGGCCGCAGCGCCCTGTTCCTATTCCTTGTCGCGCCCCAGCAGCGCGGCCTTCAGCAGGTGGTCGGCCGGCGCATCGCCGACCCAGATCTTCAGCACCATCGCGAAGAACTCCGCGTCGCCCACCGGCTCGCCCTGCGGCTGGCCCATGATGTAGAAGGTGGTGCCCTTGCCCGGCACGAACTCCATCGCGAAGGTCTCGCCCGCGGCCATCTTCGAGCGGCCGGAGAAGATCTCGATCAGCCGGGTCGCCGACAAGGTGTGCTTCTGCACCATCTCCTTCGGCGAGTTCTCCGACATGCCCTTGATGAACAGCCGGCCCAGGTCGGTGCCCGGCAGGTCGCGCAGCGCGGTGAACTGCAGCCGCTTCGGGCCCGGCAGCGCCAGCAGCTCCTCGGGCGTGCCGACCTTCCTGCTGGTGTACAGCCCGAGGTCGTAGACCTTGAAGATGGCCTTGAAGCGCGTGCCCGCGCCGTTCAGCAGCAGCGGCGTGCCCTGCACCTGCAGCATCGGCTCGAACTTGGTCGTCGTCGAAGCGGCCTGGGCGGCCCCGGCGATCAAGGCCAGCCCGAGCGTCAGGGCGGCAGCGGTGGTACAGAACGCGGGGGTGCGAATCGGGGTCATGCGTCTCCTCGGAACCATCTGTTTGTTGGATGGCGCCGATTATTCGGGCTTATGCCGGCCGCAACAAGCCGGCGAACCCGGGCTGGTCGATGGATCGCACGATCGTTCGTGAACCCTGGCGCGGTGATCTTTGGGGACGGCGGGCGTTTTCGATCAGCACCGAATCGCCGAACTCGTGCGTGCGATAGCCGTGCGCCGCCAGCGCCGCGTCCGCGCGGCGCAGCACCGACGCATCGACGAAGGCCTGCAACAGTGCATGGTGGCTGCTGCCCGGCTCGTGCGTGCCGCTGACGATCGCGTCGACCACCTGCAGCCGGCTGGCCGGCCCGATCCTTTGGTTCGCCAGGCCTTCGCCGGCGCGCAACGGCCCGGCCTGCGCGGCATGCTCCAGCGCCCGCGTGACGGTGGTGCCGAGCGCGACGACACGCCCGCCGCTGCGCCGGGTGTCGGCGATGGCCTGCACGGTCGCGGCCGGCAGGTGGTACGGCTCGTCGAACGGCAGCCGCGCATCGAGCGCCGCATCGCCGGTCGACGACAGGCCGGCCGCGTGCGTCAGCGTCGCGAAGCCGCTCGCGCAGCGCGTGCAGCATCTGCCAGTCGAGCAGGAAGCCGGCCGACGGCGGCTCGAACGCGACCGGCAGCGCCGCGACGCGCGTCCACACGTCCCACAGTGCGAGCGGCTGCGGCACATGGGCGTACTGGATCGGCCGGCCGTGGCGCGCGATGCCGGCCCAGATGCCGTCGGCGTCGCCGTCGAAACGCAGCTCGATGAGCCGCGCGTGGTCGAGCAGCCGCGCGACCGTCGCCGCCAGCGGGCCGAGCTGCAGCCGGTCGCCGGGGTGCAAGGCCGGCGGCGCGGGGCGGTCTTCGGTGCGCGCGCGGAAGTCGCCGGCACCGAAGACGACCGCGGTGAAGGTGTGCACCGCATCCACCCGCAGCGAAGCCCGCCCGGCCAGCCGCACCTCGATCGGCGCGCCGGTGGGCAGGTGCGTGCCGTGCAGGCTGGCCGGCAGCGTCGCCGCATCGTTGGCCACCAGCAGGTCGCCGGGGCGCAGCCAGCGGGCGAGGTGTGACCGTTCGGCGTGGTGCAGCTCGCCGTGGCGGTCGATCACCAGCAGGCGTGCGTCGCGCGGGCGCTGGGCCGGAAGGTGGGCGGCTTTCATGCGAACTCCGCGTGCGCGACGGTGTTGGCGATCAGCGCGACGATCGGCCGCGCGGCATCGGCCGGCCGCTGCAGCGTCGCCGGGTCGGCATCGGGCACGGCGAGCGCATGCAGCGGCGTGTCCATGTCGCCGGGGTCGACCGAGAACACGCGCACGCCGTGCTCGCGCAGCTCGGCATCCCAGATGCGGCTCAGGTGGTGCAGCGCCGCCTTGCTGGCCCCGTAGGCGCCCCAGCCGGGATAGGGCGTGACAGCGGCGTCACTGCTGATGTTGATCACCAGCGAGGGCGCTCCGGTGCGCGCCGACGCGGCCAGCGCGCCGAGCAGCGCCTTGCCGAGGCGGAACGGGCCGAGCACGTTGGCGGCGAGCGCGGCCTCCAGGTCCTCGCACTCGGTGTCGGCGAGCAGCGCGAGCGGCACCGGGCCGAGGCTCGACGCGTTGTTGACCAGCACGTCCAGCCCGCCGAGCGCGGCGCCGACCTGCAGCGCGATCGGGTGGATGTCGTCGCGGCGCGCGATGTCGCCGACGATGCCGCGCGTGCCGGGCAGGTCCTGCGCGAGCCGGCGCACGCGGGCCGCATCGCGGGCGATGAAGGCGACGCGTGCGCCGCGCGCCGACAGCGCCTGCACCAGCGCGAGGCCGAGGCCCGAGGTGCCGCCGGTGATCGCCACGCGCAGGCCGGCCAGCGGATCGTCTCGAAGGGTTTTCATGGGGAGGCTCCGTGAAGTGATGGCCTCACGATAGGGAGCGTCATGCGCATCGCCCAGCGCGCGGACTGCTGCATTGGCGAAGCGTCCGTTCCGTCGACAATGCGGGCCTGATGAGCGAACCCACCGCCAGCCACCTGGCCCGCAACCTGCTGAGCCTGCGCCACACCCGCGGGCTGACGCAGGACGCCCTCGCGAAATCGGCCGCGCTGCCGCGTTCGACGATCGCGACGCTGGAGTCCGGCGACGGCAACCCGTCGCTGTCGGTGCTGGTGAAGGTGGCCGGCGCGCTCGGCGTGCCGATCGACGAGCTGCTTGCGTCGCCGCGTGCGATGGTCCGGCACTGGCCGGCCGACGAGATCGCGCTGCGCAGCCGCCCGGCCGGCAAGGGGCGCGGCGTCACGCTGCGCGTGCTGATTCCCGAATCGGTGCCCGACGAGATGATGGAGGTGATGGACTTCGAGCCCGGCGCGGTGATGGGCGGCACGCCGCACCTGCCGGGCACGCGCGAGTTCTTCACCTGCCTGGACGGCCGCGTGAACCTGATGGTGGCCGGCGAGCGCTACACGCTGGCCGAGGGCGAGGTGCTGGCCTTCCCCGGCAACCTGCCGCACTCGTACCAGAACGCCGATGCGCTGCAGCCGGCGCGCGGCATTTCACTGGTCGTCCTCGCGAAGGCCGGTGTGTAGGAACGCTGCCCCTCTGCGCGGTGGGGATTGCAGCGCGCCCCTATGCTTGCGCCCGCAATTCCGCACCCGAGGAGAAATTCGAATGACATTCACGCCCTGGATTCGCAACGGCCTGGCCGCGCTGGTCGGCTCATGGGTGCTCGCCACCGCCGCTCAGGCCGGCGCGCCGCAGCTCAAGACGCAAGCGCCCGGCTACTACCGGATGATGCTCGGCGACTTCGAGGTGACCGCACTGTTCGACGGCACGCTCGACCTGCAGCCCAAGCAGCTGCTGACCAACACGACGCAGAAGGACGTCGGCAAGCTGCTCGACAAGTCGTTCCAGAAGGACACCGTGCAGACCTCGGTCAACGGCTACCTGATCAACACCGGCAGCAAGCTGGTGCTGGTCGACACCGGTGCCGCCGGCCTGTTCGGCCCGACGGCCGGCAACCTGCTGGCCAACCTGAAAGCCTCCGGCTACCAGCCCGAGCAGGTCGACGAGATCTACATCACCCACATGCACCCCGACCACGTCGGCGGCCTGCTGGCCGATGGCAAGCCGGCGTTCCCGAACGCCATCGTGCGTGCCGACCAGCATGACGCCGACTTCTGGCTGAGCCAGGCCACGATGGAGAAGGCCCCGAAGGAGGTGCAAGGCTTCTTCCAGGGCGCGATGGCCTCGCTGAACCCGTACGTCGCCGCCGGCAAGTTCAAGCCGTTCGACGGCGAGGCCGAACTGGTGCCGGGCGTGCGCTCGTTCGCCGCGCGCGGCCACACGCCGGGCCACTCGATCTACGCGGTCGAGTCCAAGGGCCAGAAGCTGGTGCTGTGGGGCGACCTGATGCACGTGGCCGCGGTGCAGTTCCCGCAGCCGCAGGTCACGATCTCGTTCGACAGCGATTCGAAGTCGGCCGCGATCCAGCGCAAGAAGGCCTATGCCGACGCAGCCAAGGGCGGCTTCCTGGTGGCCGGTGCCCACCTGCCGTTCCCGGGCATCGGGCACATCCGCGCCGAAGGCCGCGGCTACGTGTGGGTGCCGGTGGACTATCAGCAGATCCGTTGAACGCCCGTTGATCAGTCGGGTGCCACGTGCACCCGCACCCCCAGCGCCTGGACCTCGGGCCAGGCGCGGTCGCTGACCAGCGTGTGCACCTCGCGCCACCGGCCGACCACGAACGGCGACACGTTGTTCTGCTTCGAGTGATCGGCCAGCACCATCGTGCGGGCCGCGGCGCCGATCATCGCGCGCTTGGTCGCCGCGTCGGCCTCGTCGGTGACGGTGATGCCCATCGCGAGGTCGACCGAGCAGGCCCCCGGCACCGCCCAGTCGGCGCGGCACTGCTGCAGCATCTCGCGCGCCGCCGGCCCCCACAGCGCCCGCGCCTGCGCGTGCCAGGTGCCGCCGGTCAGCACCAGCTGCACGCCGGGGTCGCGGTCGAACAGCGCCGCCACGTCGAGCGAGTTCGTGATCACCGTGACCGGCCGCACCGTCAGCGCGCGCGCCAGGCCCAGCGAGGTCGAACCGGCATCGATGATCACCGTCTGGCCCGGCTCGATCAGCGCGGCACCGGCCCGGCCGATCGCCTGCTTCGCATCCGCCATCACATCCGCGCGCCCCGCGAAATCGAGCCGCGCCGTGTCCAGCGACACCGCGCCGCCATGCGTCTTGTGCAGCGCGCCCTGCGCCTGCAGGTCGAGCAGGTCGCGGCGGATCGTGTGCTCGGACACGCCCATCATCCGAGCAAGGTCGAGCACCTCCACGCGCCCCTTCTCGCGCAGCAGCTTCAGCGTGCGGGCGCGGCGTTCTTCGCCGAACCACGGAGGGGCAGGTGTCTTGCGGACCATCGTGGCGCGAATTCTAGCTTGCCCGGCCCCGCCGACTGCTCTAATATGCTCGAACTTGATCGAATTCGCTCAAGCATGCCCACGCCTTCGGAGCCGCCATGTCTTCCTCTCCCACCGCCTCGCGCGCCGAACACATCGCGATGGCCGCCGTGTTCTTCGCCAACGGCGCCGGCTTCGCGAGCTGGGTTTCGCGCATCCCCGCGGTGCGCGATGCGCTGAGCCTGAGCGAGGGCCAGCTCGGCATGGCACTGCTGGCGATGGGGGCCGGCGCGCTGGTGTCGTTCCAGCTGGCCGGGCGCGGCATCGGCCAGCTCGGCGCGCGCGGGCTGACGCTCGCGACCGGCTTCATCTACTGCTTCCTGCTGCCGCACCCGGTGCTGGTCGGCTCGCTGCTGCCGCTCGCCCTCACGCTGTTCCTGCTCGGCGCGGCCAACGGCGCGATGGACGTCGCGATGAACGCGCTGGCGGTCGAGGTCGAGGCGCGCCGCGGCAAGCCGATCATGTCGGGCCTGCACGGGCTGTGGAGCGCCGGCGGCCTGTGCGGCGCAGCGCTCGGCGGCACGATGGCGCACCACGACATCGCGCCGGGGCTGCACATCGGCGTGGTCGCGGCCGTGCTGGCGGGGGTGCTGCTGGTGGCGATGCGCTGGCTGCAGTCCACGCCGCCGAAGCCGGCCGAGGCGGCGCCGCATTTCGCGCTGCCCGAGCCGGGCATGGGCGGCCTCGGCGCGATCGTCTTCTGCGCCTTCCTGATCGAAGGCGGCATGGCCGACTGGAGCGCGGTCTACGTGAAGGACGGCCTCGGCCTGAGCGCCGCGCTCGGCGCCTTCGGCTATGCCGCGTTCGCCTGCGCGATGATGGGCCTGCGGCTGGCCGGCGACCGGCTGATGGCGGTGTGGCGCGCCTCCACGCTGCTGCGCGCCGGCAATGCCGCGGCCGCGCTGCTGTTCGCCACCGCGCTGATCACGCAGAGCGCCGGCCTGACGCTCGCGGCCTTCGTCGCGGTCGGGCTCGGCGTCGCGACGGTCGCGCCGCTGGTCTTCGGCACCGCCGCACGCCGCGCGCGCCGCGGCCCGGGCCAAGGCATCGCGGCGATGGCCACGCTCGGCTACGGCGGCTTCCTGCTCGGGCCGCCGCTGATCGGCTGGCTCGCGCAACTGACGAGCCTGCGCTTCGCGCTGCTGGTACTGGCCGGCCTGGCCGCTACGATCGCGCTGCTCGCCCAGCACCTCGACGAGCCCCGGCCGGCGCCGGGGACGAACCCGGCACGGGCGTGATGGCCGGCGGCGCGGGCGGCACCGGCGCCATGCCCGCCAGATAGCCTTCGAGCACCTGCCGTCCGACCCGCACCAGGTCGAACGAGTCCGGCTCCAGCAGCCAGGTGCGGATCAAGCCGTCGATCACCGCATGCAGGCCGATCGCCACCGTGCGGGCCGGCGCGCGCAGCACGATCTGGCCGCGCTGGACCGCCCGCTTCAGCGCGCTCTCCACGTGCGCCAGCATGTCGGCATGCACCTGGCGGTGCCGCTCCCACACCTTGTCGAGCTCGTCGACGTACTCGACCTTGTTGGTCGCGATGTCGAACACGCGCCGCACCTGCGGGTCATGCACCGTCTTGCGCAGGGCATCGACAAAGCTTTCCAGAATGTGATCCACTGGCGCGTCCACATGCGGGTCGGCGCTCGCGTGGACCATCTGCTCCATCGGCAGCGTCACGCGCAGCAGCATCGCGTTGAAGAGGTCGCCCTTGTCCTTGAAGTGCCAGTAGATGGCACCGCGGGTCAGCCCGGCCGCCAGCGCGATGTCGTTGAGCGACGTGCGCGACACGCCACGCTCCTGGAACACCAGCTCGGCGGTGTCCAGGATGTGGCTGCGGGTGGCCAGGGCCTCTTCTTTCGTTCGTCGCGCCATCGCGTGGCGACTCCTCGGTGAGCGGTGCCGGTAAGCACTCGGTAAGTGCGCCGCCGGTACCGTGCAGGTCAATGGGTAAATGGACGGTTTACATTCAGTCGTGTATGTATACTAACCCGCATCGTCGACCCGTCCGGCCGGGTTTTCCACCCGGCCTTGCGCTTTGTCGGCTTTCCCCCAGCTCATCAGGCGCCCGCGGCGGGCGCAGCATCCGGAAGGGATTTGCATGTCTGCGTTGAAGAACGTCGCGGCGGAAAGTGCTGCTGTTGTTTCCCCGGTTCGTGGCGCGCTGAAAGCGCTCCCGCTGGCGGTCGTCGTCGCGCTGCTCGTGGCCTGCGGCGCCAAGGACGGCGCGGCCGGTGGCGGCG
>NZ_JBFUFP010000026.1:0-20366 GCF_056403375.1 Rhizobacter sp. P2_H2 | reverse complement strand
ATCGTCGGCGGCGCTGCGCAGCCGCGCGGCCACGCGCAGGCCGTGGCGCGCCGGGCTGCGCCAGCCGGGCAGTTGCGCGAGCCAGGTGTCGTGCAGCGCGCGGCCGAAATCCTCGCCGAGGCGGTGGTAGCTCTCCCACTGCGCCTCGTCGAACGATTGGTCGCCGGTCGATTCGTGCGGAAAGCGCTCGTGCTGCCGCGCATAGGCCAGCAGGTCGACGTCGAGCGCGTCGTGCAGGTTCGGCTTGACCACCAGCAGCGTGCCCTCGGGCCGCCACGGCCCGCGCGGGCCGGCGCGCTCGCGGTAGCGCACGCGCGCAAGCAGCACGCCGCGGGTGGAGTGGTTGTCGGCCATGTGCTCCGGCGACAGCACGGTCAGGTCGCTGCCGGCCAGGCTGAACAGGTGCTGCGCCTCCTCGCGGGTGTAGAAGTCGATCTCGGCGCCGAAGTCGATGCGCGCCTTGCGCACCAGGTTCTCGATGTCGCCGAAGCCGTAGTCGGCATCGCAGCTGGCGTCGGCGAGCACCATGAAGTCGGTCTCGCGCTTGAGCAGCGGGTAGATGCCGCTGTTCTCGAAGTGCCCGCCGTCCGACAGGTACCACCAGGGCCGCTCGACGCCGAAGAAGGTGGCCGAGGCCTCGCTCGCCAGCATCAGCGGCTTCGGCGCGAAGCGCCACGCGAGCCGGCTGAGCCAGCGCAGCTGCACCGATTCGCGCGGCGCGCGCACCCAGTGGCCGAGCCGCACGCCGAGGAAGTACACCAGCAGCGCGAGCCCGCGCGAGGTGTACGAGCCGGCCCCGGGCGAGGCGGCCGCGCCCGACACCGCGATCCAGCGGCCCAGCGTGCCGGTGTCATCGTCCGGCTGCAGCGCGACGAACTCCGTCGGGCCGATCTCCAGCCCGCGCCAGGTGGCCGTCACCGCGGTGCCCTTGCGGTCGGCGTTGTACAGGCCGCTCTGGTCGTCGCGCGTCTGGTTCAGGCAGGTGTTCACCAGGTGGATCGGGCCGCCGCGAGCCTCGGGGCGGTAGCTGTCCAGCGCGGTGTCGTCACCGTCGACCACGCTGGTCACGTCCTGGGCCGGGCCGCCCTGGGTGCCGTGCGCGACCCCACCGACCAGGCCGCGCCGCGGGTTGCCCACCGCGAGGTAGGCGCGCGTCAGCCGCGCCCGGTAGAAGCTGTGCAGCGACGAGGTGTTCGCCATCTGCGCATTGCCGGCGGTCAGCACGATCCAGCCGAGCCACAGYGCGCCGACCAGCACGGCGCGCATCCACGCCGGCACCTCGCGCAGCGCGCTGAAGGTCTCGGGCGCGAACACGAACCACTGCAGCACGACCAGCCAGGCCGTCACCAGCGCGAGCAGGCCGACCAGCGAGCCGACGTCCATCAACCGCGGCAGCCAGCCGCGCGCGCGGGCGCCGGCCTCGGCCGCCATCTGCTGCAGCGGCTGCGCGAGCCGGCGCAGCACCAGCACCACGACGCCGCCGAAGCCGACGCCGCCCCACAGCCACTGGTTGCCCGATTGCAGCTCCTCCAGCACCCACCAACTGGTGCGGTCGAGCGCGCCGAGCCCGCCGATCGCGGCGACGACGAGCGTGGCCGCCTTCAGCCAGCGCGTCAGCTGGTTGCGCAGCCGCGCGACGGCCAGCGCATGCGGCTCGCGGCCGAGCGCGAGGCGCGTCTGCACGAACAGCTGGCCGACCACGATCGACAGCAGCGCGAGCAGCGCCGCGGTGGCCCAGTCGAGCGCGTCGCGCACCGGGTTCACCGTGCTGCCGCTGCGCAGCTCGCGCAGCAGCAGCCACGCGGCGAAGGCCATCGCGGTGACGAACACCACGTCGCGCCAGCCGGGCCCTACCGCACGCGCATCGGGGTCGTGCGTGTCGCGCGCGGCCCAGTAGCCGGCCACCAGCCCCGGCGCGGTCGCGGCCCACAGCGCCAGCGCGGCCGGCCACCACGGCGTGAACCACCGCTCCCAGCCCTGCGGGTCGAGCTGCTGCGTGCTGTGCTGCCACAGGTGCGGCGCGATCACCAGCAGGCCGAGCAGCATGCAGGCGAACATGAACTCGGTGTGGATCGCGAGCCAGGCGCGCAGGTAGGTGACGACCGCGATGCCGATGTCGCGCGAGCCGGCCGGCGACAGGTAGCGGCCGTTGCGGCGCAGCCATTGCAGCACCGGTGAATCGCTGCGCGCGAGCAGCGCCTGCGCCTGCTGCAGCCCGAACGCGTTGACGAGGCGGCCGAACATCGCGCCGGTGTAGCCGCCGCCCGAGACGGTGGACAGGTAGTCGACGCGGCCCAGCAGGCCGTCGGCCACCAGCGAGCGGTCGGCCGGGTCGGCGCGCTCGCGGTTCGGCTGGCCCTGGCTCTGCGACAGGCCACGCAGCAGCCCGAGCGCGAAGGTCGCGCTGCGCACGCCGCCGCCGGACAGCGCGAGGCCGACGGTGGGCAGCTTCAGCGCCGGGTGCTCGTCGCCGTCGGCCAGGCCGAGCGCATGGCGGCGCCGCGCCTGCAGCGCGAGCTGTTCGGCCTGTTGGAGCGCTTTCCAATCATCTGGCAAAGAGCCGGCCGGCAACGCTGCCGATCCATCGTCTTGAGGCTTCATGAGCCGTGTCCCCTGGGGCCGTTCGTGTGGCGGCCTCGCCGCGACTGTAGGACCGCGCGGGAAGCTTGTCAGCCGCTGTCTGACCTGCGACCTAGGGGGCTGCCCGACACGCTGTGTCAGCGCGATGAAACCCAGCTGTAACCGGCTGTGCGGGCGCCAACAAATGCCGTGTTCTTGTGCGCGGACCCGCCCCCGGGTCCGAAACGACGGCTTCGTGCCGACGCCGGGCCGTCGAAAAGAAAGGGCACAGACAGACCCGATCGAAAGCCCGCCCCATGTTCCTGCCCCGCCCCCTCATCGCCGCCTGCCTCGCCGRTCTGTCGCTGGCCGCATTCGCACCCGTGGTGGCGGCCGAGACCTGGGGCCTGCACATCGCGAGCAAGCACATCCCGGCGAAGCGCTACAACAACTCGAACCCGGGCCTCTACTACCGCAGCGACGACAACTGGACGGTCGGCGCGTATCGCAACTCGCTGCGCCGCAACAGCGTCTACGCCGGCTACACGCTGGAGCACGGCCGCTTCGGCGTGACGATGGGCGGCGTGACCGGCTACGACCACGCGGTGCAGCCGTTGTTCGTGCCGACGGTGTCGCTGTTCACGGTGCACGGCGTGACGACGCGCATCGCGTTCATTCCGCGCGTTGAAAAACGCATCGGCTCGCACGTGCTGCACCTGATGGTCGAGTTCTGATCAGGGAACCCGCTGCTCACTCTTCCATGGCGTCCAGATGAGGGCCGCCGCGAAACTGGCCGTGCTGCTGCGCTCGAACAGCGGGCTCGCACGGTTCGCCGCGCCGGCGTGGTTGTTCAGCGAGGCACCGAGGCTCAGCACCGTGTCGGTCGCGATGCGGCGTGACCACCACGCGCGCACGCCGCTGCCGAAGTAGCCGGAGCTCGCGTCGTAGGCCGGCCGCTGCGCGGTCGCGTAGCGCGGGTCCACCTGGTAGAAATAGTCGTGCAGCGATTCGCTGGCCCAGGTGCTGACCACGCTGAGCTGCACCTGGCTCTCGCTGTCGGGCCAGCCGCGGCGCTGCCAGCGCAGCTCGGGTTCGACAACGCTGCCGTGGCGGTCGATGCCGCGCCCGTCGGTCGAGAACACCGCGCGCGCCTTCAGGTGGGCACTGAGCTGCTGGCCGTCCTGCAGCGGCAGGCGCCAGCGCAGCTGCGGGCCCAGCTCGAACAGGTAGTCGAGACCGGGCATGCCGCGGCGAGCATCGTTGTCGCGTGCGTTGAACGCGGCCGCGCCCGACAGGTCGAGTTCGAGGCGCCCGCCGGCGAACAGCCGGCTGCGCACGCCGTCTTCATCGACACGCAGGCGCTCGCCACGGTAGACGAAGATCGGCACCGGGGCGATGCGCGCGTGGCGTGTGCCGGCGGCGGGATAGTCGGGGCCGTTGACGGCGACGCCGCCGACGCCGATCTCCCACAGTGGCTTGCCGCTCGGCGTGGCCTCGATCTTCACGGGCGGGGCGTCGGCCTGCTGTGCGTGGCTGAGCGTGGTGGAGAGGAGCAGCAGTGAGGTGAAGACCCGCGGCAGCCGGCGCATCAGGGCGTCACGCTCAGGGCCAGCGTGTTGCTGTCGGCCGCATGGCCGTCGTTGTCGACCGCCCGCGCGTACACGCGCACCGTGCTGCGGCCGTCGGTCGGGCCGGTCAGCGTCCATTCGTAGGGCGGGGAGCTGTCGCCGCCCAGCAGCACCGAGCTCAGCCCGTCGAGGCGGTAGAAGCGCACCTCGTCGATGCCGCTCTGGTCGCTCGCGGCAGCGGAGAGGCGCACCGAGCCGCCGGCCTGCACCGACGATGACGAAGCCACGAGCTGCACGCTCGGCGGGCCGTCGTCATCGAAGCCGTTGCTCCATTCGACGTAGAAGCCGCCGCCGCAGGCGGTGAGCAGCGCCGCGCCGGCGAGCACGGCTGAAAGGGGGGCAGGTCGTCGCATCAGTGGATGCTACCCCGCTCACACACTCGTCCACCACCGTTTCCCCGGCTGCGGTGCGTCCAGCGCGAGGCGCTCGCCCATTTCAGGCGTGGCCAGCCGCACGCCATGCGTCGCGGCCAGGTCGAGGATGCGGTCGAACGGCTCGTGCCACGGGTGCAGCGCCAGGTCGAAGGTGCCGTTGTGCACCGGCATCAGCCAGCGCCCGCGCAGGTCGAGGTGGGCCTGCAGCGTCTCCTCGGGCTGCATGTGCACCTCGGGCCACTCCTTGTCGTAGGCGCCGGTCTCGAGCAGCGTCACGTCGAACGGGCCGAAGCGGTCGCCGATGGTCTTGAAGTCGGCGTGGTAGCCGGTGTCGCCGCTGAAGAAGAGCCGCAGGTCGCCCGCGACGATGACCCACGAGGCCCACAGCGTGCGGTCGCCGTCGCTCAGGCTGCGGCCCGAGAAATGTTGCGCCGGCGTGGCCACCAGCTGCACCCCGTGCACGCTGGTCGACTGCCACCAGTCGAGCTGGCGCACCTTGGCGGCGTCGATGCCCCAGCCGATCAGGCGCTCGCCGACGCCCAGCGGCGTGGTGAACACTTCCACCTTCGGCGCGAGCTCGAGGATCGCGGCGTGGTCGAGGTGATCGAAGTGGTCGTGCGACAGGATCACGCCCTTGATCGGCGGCAACTCGGCGATGGAGATCGGCGGCGCATGGAAGCGCTTCGGGCCGGCCCATTGCACCGGCGACGCGCGCTCGGAGAACACCGGATCGGTGAGCCAGAACTCGCCGGCCAGCTTCAGCAGCAGCGTCGAATGGCCGAGCCGGAACAGGCTGGCATCGGGCGCCTCGGCCAGTGCCGCTGCGGTGAGCGCCTGCACCGGGATCGGCGCATGCGGCACGGTGGTGTCGGGCTTGCTGGTCAGCACGCGCCAGGCGATCGACAGCGTCTTCAGGAAGCCGGGCGACTGGCGCGGCGCGACGTTGCGGAACTTGCCATCGCGGTGCTGCGGCGACTGGCTGTGGTCGGCAGGGGCGATGCGGCGGGGGCAGAGGGAGGCGGAAGTCATGGCAGGGTCACTCCGGGTGGGCATTCAGGGGCGCACGCTCAGCGGCGCGTCGAGACAGGTGCGGGCACGCGGCACACCAGCCGGATCGCGACGCGCATGCGCTCGCGGTACTCGGCGGTGCTCTTCGCCTGGTGCTTGATGCCGTGCGATGCGGCCGTCAGGTGCAGCGCCAGGTCCTTCGCGCCGAGCCCGGCTTCCTTCCAGCCGGCGGCGATGCCGCTGGCCTGCAGCACGCGCGACAGGTCGGCGACCATCGCCTGCTCGAGCTCGTCGAGCACCGGGCCGACCAGCTGCGTCGCGGTGGCGAACAGCTCGGCCAGGTGCTCCTGCGGCATCTCGCTGCCGTCGCCCTGCGACTTCAGCGCCATGAAGGCGACGAGCAGGCGCTCGTCGATCGGCAGTTCGTCGCGCGCCAGCGCCGCGCGCATCGTGGCGCGGCTCTGGCCGATCAGCTGGACCACCACCTCCTTGAACAGCGCCTCCTTGTTGGCGAAGTGCAGGTAGAGGCCCTGGCGCGACAGGTCGGCGGCGCGCGCCAGGTCGTCCATCGAGGTCTTGCGGTAGCCGTAGCGCAGGAAGACGCCGGCGGCGGATTGCAGGATGGCGTCGCGGCGCGCGCTGGTCGGATCGACCGGATCGAGGGTTGCAGAAGGCATCGGTGAAGCAGGCGGCAGGTTGATCGATTGCCGCTACTTTACACTATGTGCACACAGTGTCAAGTACGCTTCAGCTTCGCCAACTCATCGCCGACCAGCTTCACGACCAGCCGGTCCAGCGTCTGCACCGAGTACTGCTTCACGTCGTGCGTGGTCTGCGTGCCGGGGCCGCTGCCCGGGTCGGCCGCATCGCGGTAGGTCAGGAACACGAAGCGGCCCGCGGTGTACTGCGCCATCTGCCGGTAGATGTACTCGCCGACCGGATCGAGCCCGCTCGCGCCGACCGCGAACAGCTTGATGCCTTTCGCGAGCGCGGCCTGCATGTCGGTGTCGTACTGCGGGCCGCCGTAGTCCAGGTGCGGCGGCGCATCGGCCACCAGCACCACCATGCGGGCCGCGTCGCGCCGCCAGCTCAGGCCGTGCACCACCTCGTGCAGCGCCTCGTTCAGCGCCTCCGGCGTGTCGCCGCCGCCGTTCGCCTGGACCTGGCCGAGCACCTGCTGGAAGCCGCGCAGGTCGTCGGTGAAGTCCTGCGTGCGCGTGAGGAACGCATCGCCGCGGTCGCGGTAGGCCACCAGGCCCCAGCAGACATCGGGCTGCACCGGCAGTTGCGAGATCTGCTGCGCCATCGCGTGCATCGAGTTCTTCAGCTTCGCGATCTCGTCGCCCATCGAGCCGGTCGCGTCGACCAGGAACACCAGGTCGAGCCGCGGACGCTGCGCCGCCACCGCCTGGCCGAGGCGCACCTGCACCGCGCTCGCCTGGCCGCGCTGCAGTTGCGCGCGGCCTTGCATGCCGTTCTTGCGCACCGCGATACCGAGGATGCGGTCGCCTTGCGTGCCCTGCCCCAGGAACGCACGCGGGTGCAGCCAGACCCGGCCGGCGGTGTCGGTCCGCGCCCACATCACCGGCTGCGCGACGCCGGCGCGCTGGATCGCCACCTCGGCGTCGTGCACCGGGTCGCCCTGCGCATCGGTCACCTCGAGCAGGTAGCGCTCGCTGATGTCGCGCTCGCGCACCGGCAGGCCGGCGTTGCGCTGCCGGTAGGCGAGGTACTCGCCGAAGTCGGCGTTGTCGTCGACCATGCCGGCGGTGACGGTCTCGCGCGCCGGACGGGGCTTCGTCGGCTGCGGCGCGGGCGGGGCCGGCCAGGGCTCGGGGGCGAACGATCCGCTCGCTTCGGCCGACGGTTTCGCGGCGGGAGCGACCGGCGCGACGGCCATCGGCGCGCGCTCGCGCACCGCATCGGCCGCCGAGCCCGCGGCCATCGCCGGCTCGTCGCGCCGCTCCGGTGCCGACTTCGACTCGGTCTTCAGCGACTCGCGCTCGAGGCGCTCGGCGCGGCCCAGGCGCCGGTTGCCGTACTGGCCGGGGCCGCCCGGCACCTCGCGCATCGCCGGCAGGCGGTGGCAGCTGGTGGCCGACGGCGGCGAGAACGCGGGCGGTGCATCGTCAAGCTGCGGCTGCGCGTCCTGCCACACCGGCGGCCAGGGCTCGGCGGCCTGCGCGAGGTTGCCGTCCAGGCTGCCGGCGCAGGCGGCCAGCAGCAGCGAGGCGATCAGCACCGAGGTCAGCGTGCGGCGCGGGGTCTTCATCGTGTCCATGCGGGTCTCCAGGGTTGTCGGAACGTGACCCTGGCTGACACGTGGCAGCCGGTGCGATGGGGTGAACCTCGCCGCGATATTTTTGCGGGCCGTCGTTTCACCCCGTTGCGCACCGCCGCGCGTATCACCCACCGTATCAGGCAGACTGCCATGCCATGCACCCCGGCCCCCACACCGATCCCAGCGACGACCACCTGATGAGCGCCTATGCCGGCGGCGACGCCGCCGCCTTCGAAGCTTTGTATGCCCGCCACCAGGCCGGGCTGTACCGCTTCGTGCGCCGGCTGCTCGGCGGCGCGCTGTCGGCGCAGACCGACGAGGTGTTCCAGGACACCTGGCTGCGCGTGGTCAACGCGCGTGCCAGCTGGCAGCCGCAGGGCGCGAGCTTTCGCACCTGGCTGTTCACGCTGGCGCACCACCGGGTGATCGACGTCTGGCGGCGCAGCGGCCGCGAGGTGTCGATCACCAACGACGACGATGACGACGCGCCGTGGGAGCCCGAGGCAGCCGAGGGCGTGCCATGGCAGCAGTGGCCGGCGCCGCAGGGCGAAGACATCGCGTTCTGGCGGCGCGCCGGCGAGCGCCTGCTGGCCTGCCTGGAAGAGCTGCCGCTGCCGCAGCGCAGCGCCTTCCTGCTGCACCACGACGACGAGCTGCCGCTGGCCGACGTGGCACGGGCGCTGGAGGTCGGCTTCGAGACCGCGAAGACGCGGCTGCGCTACGCGATGAGCAAGCTGCGCAGTTGCATGGGGGCGTACCTCGCGCCGCTGAACGGCACGGAGGCTTCGCGATGAGCGGCGAACCGGACATCGAGCGCGACGACATCGAGCACGACCGTCACCTGCGGCAGGCGCTGCGCCATGCGCCGGATGCCGATGCGGCGCCGCCGGCGGCGCTGCGCGAGCTGATCCTGCGCCAGGCGCAGGCGAAGGCGCGCGAGGGACGGCCGGCTGCTGCGGCGACACCGTCGGTGGGGCAGCGGCTGTGGGACTGGATCGGCCGCCCCCGCTTCGCCGGTGCGCTGGCCGGCGTGATGGTGATCGGCTTCGCCGGACTGCTGTGGCGCGATCGCCCGCCGGAAGAGGCACTGCCGCCGCGGGTGGCGATGCAGGCGCCCGCCGCGCCGGCGCCGGTCGCGGAGCCCGCACCGGTCGAGCAGGAGAAGAAGGCCAAGACGGCGCCGGCGGGCGAAGCACCTGCACCGGCGCCCGCGCAGGCACAGGCTCCGCGCGTCGAGAAGCCGAAGCCGGCGGCACCTCACCGCGCCGAAGAGGCCAAGCGGCGTGATGCGGCGGCCGATTCGCGCGGCATCGTGGCCGAGGAAACGACGCTGCAGATGCCGGGGCCGACGGCGGCAGCACCGCCTGCAGCTGCACCCGCACCTCTGCCCGCGCCGGCCCCGCCTGCCGCACCGCGCTCACCCGATTCCGGGGCCGGTGCGAAGGCGGAACGCAGCCGCAACGAGAGCCGCGAGCGCAGCAGCGAGACTCCTGATCAGAGCGCACGTGTCGCCGCCAAGATGGCCGCGCCGGCTCCCATGGCCGCAGCGCCCGAAGCCGCGGCGATCGCCAGCTTCGCCGCCGCCGGCCCTGCGATCGCCCAGCTGCGCCAGCAGATCAGCGGCGAGGCGACACGCTGGTACTGGCAACGCCCCGGTGGCCCGCAACACCCGTTCGACAACGCCGTCAGCCGCTGGCTCGGCCGGTTGGAGAGCGCCTCGCACGGGCGCTGGCAGAGCCTCGGCAACGTCCGGCCCGCGCCGGGCACCGAACTGCAGTTGCTGCGCGACGGCGAGGTCACGCAGCGCCTGCAGCTGACCGACGATGCGTTGGTGTGGGAGCGCCGCGACGTGGGCGAGACGCTGCGCGCGCCGCTCGATGCGGCGACGCTCGCGTCGCTGCGCCAGGCGTTGGAGGCGGCGACGCCTTGATCACCATGTCCCGTTCGCCCTGAGCAGGGACCGAGCCTGCCGAGGGCCCGTCTGTCGAAGGGTTGCGACCGAAGCGCGCGGGCCTTCGACAAGCTCAGTCCGAACGGGAGTGGGGGTCAGCCCTGCGCCAGCCAGGCCGCCAGGCCGGCCGTGATCCCGCTCGCGAAGCGCTGGAACACCGGCTCGACGACGAAACCCAGGTGCGGCGTCAGCAGCAGGTTCGGTGCCTCGCGCAGCGGATGGTCCGCCGCCAGCGGTTCGGCATCGAACACGTCGAGCGCCGCGGCCCCAGGCCGCCCCTGCTTCAGCGCCGCCACCAGCGCGTCGGTGTCGACCAGCGACGCACGCGAAGTGTTCACCAGCACGCTGTCCGACCGCATCGTCGCCAGCCGCTCGGCGTTGATCAGGTGCCGCGTCTCGGCCGACGGCACCAGGTGCAGGCTGACCACCGCGGAGGTCGCCAGCAGCTCGTCGAGCGACACCGCGCTCGCGCCATGCTGCAGCGCGCGCGCCTCGGTCATGTGCGGGCTCCAGGTGACCACGTCCATCCCGAAGGCCCTGCCGACCGCGGCGACCCGCCCACCGATCTCGCCGAGACCGATCAACCCCAGCCGCTGGCCGTGCAGCACCGGCGCCAGCGGTTCGGCCGCCTCGCTGCGCCAGCCGCCGGCGCGCAGCCGGGCGCTCGCCGCTGCCACCTGCTTCACCGCGCCGAGGATCAGCGCCCAGGTCAGCTCGCAGGTCGCGCTCTTCGACGGGCCCCATTCGGTGTGGTGCACCGGAATGCCGCGTGCCTGCAGCGCCGCGGAGTCGAGCGCGTTGTTGCGCGTGCCGGTGTAGGCGAGGAAACGCAGCTTCGGCAACTGAGCCAGCAGGTCCGCACCGAACGGCGTGCGGTCGCGCATCAGCACGATCGCATCGGCCTCCCGCAACGCAGCGAGCAATGCCTCGCCACGCAGCGGCACGTGGTGGATCGTCACGTCGGCCGCCGCGTCGATCGCGCGCCAGTCGCCGAGCCGGCGGAAGCTGCGCTCCCAATCGTCGAGGACGACGATGCGCGGACGCCGGCTCATGGCCGAGCCAGCGCCACCAGCGCTTTCAGGTCCGCCGCGCTGCCGGCCTTCCAGCCGGCCGCGATCAGCTGCTTCGTCTTGGCGGCGCCGAGCACCGGATCGGAGAGGCCATGGAACTTGCCCTCCAGCGCCGCGTCGCTCATCGGCTTCTGCAGCGAGCCGATCGCGTGCTCGACGAACACATGCACCCGGCGGCCGTCGCGCAGCACCGCGGTCACGTCGGCGCTCGCCTCGTCGATGCGGTCGTCCACCGTGGCCACCACCTTTCGGCGCAGCGCCACCATGTCGGGCCGCGTCACCACCGCATCCGAGAACTCCTCTTCCGCCGCATGGCCGAACACCAGCCCCGCCGCGCAGCCGTGGTAGACGCTGAACTTGCCCTGCAGGCCGTCGGCCGGCTCCTTCTTGCCGGTCAGCTCCAGCACCAGCGAATGCACCTTCAGCTCGAGGCGCTCGACGTCTTCCGCGCGCACGCCCTGCTCGCGCAGCTGCACGCAGGCGTCGATGCTCGGGTGGATCACGATGCCGCAGGCGAACGGCTTGTAGCTGTTGAACGAGATCTCGAAGCGCTCGCCCAGCTCGTCGGTCACCTCGTTCCAGGCGCACTTGGTCGACACCACCTGCGCGAAGCCGCGCGGCGCCTCGATCGCCTTCGGGCTGCTGGTGAAGCCGTGGCGCGCGAGCAGCGCCGACATCAGCCCGGCGCGCGCCGCGGCCCCCGGGTGGAACGGCTTGGTCATCGTGCCGAACTGCTCGCGCAGGCCGACCGGCTGCGAGGCCGCGATGCCCAGCGCCATCGCCGTCTGCTGCACGTCCAGCCCGAGCAGCCGCGCGCAGCCTGCCGCCGCGCCCAGCATGCCGGTGGTGCCGGTGATGTGCCAGCCGCGGTCGTAGTGCTCCGGGTAGACGGTGTTGCCGAGCCGGCAGGCCACGTCGATGCCGATCACCAGCGCATCGACCAGCGCGCGGCCGCTGGCCCCCTGGTGCTCGGCCAGCGCGAGCAGCGCCGAGGCGACCGGTCCGGCCGGGTGGATGATGGTCTTCAGGTGGGTGTCGTCGAAATCGAAGGTGTGCGAGGTGATGCCGTTCACCAGCGCAGCGCTCGCCATGTCGACGCGCTCGCCGCGGCCGAGCACGGTGGCCTGCGGGGCCGGCTGCAGCATGTTGACCGCCGCCAGCGCGGCATCGGCCGCCTCGTGGCGCGCCGCGCCGACCGCGCAGCCCAGCCAGTTCAGGAAGGTGCGGTGCGCCTCGTGGTCGACCGCATCGCTCCAGCCGCGCGACGGGTGTTCGGCGACGAAGCGGGCGAGGATCTGCGTGATCGGCGGGGCGTTGTGGTCGGCGGCGACCTGGGTGTTGCGGGCCATGGGAACTCTCTTCAGTTGTCGAGTTGGATGTTGCGCGCCTTGGCCAGCCTGGCCCAGCGCGCGATGTCGTTGCGCACGTAGTCGCCGAACTGCGCGGGCGTCATCGCCATCGGCTCGATGGCCTCGACGGCGAGCTTGTCGCGCAGGTCGGCGGCCTTCAGCACCGTCGCGAGCGACTCGTTGAGCTGGCGCACGATCGGCTCCGGGATGCCGGCCGGGCCGACCACGCCGTACCACTGCATCGCGTCGAAGCCCTTGTAGCCGGACTCCTCGAGCGTCGGCACGTCCTTGGCCTGCGGGTGGCGCCTGGTGCCGGTGACGGCCAGCGCGCGCACGCTGCCGCTGCGCAGGTGCGGCATCGCCGCCGCGAGGCCGGGGAACATCGCCTGCGTCTGCCCGCCGATCAGGTCGGTGAAGGCCGGCGCGATGCCGCGGTACGGCACGTGCACCATGAACGAGTCGACCTGCTGCTTGAAGAGCTCCATCGTCAGGTGCGTCAGCGAACCCGGGCCGGCCGAGCCGTAGGCGACCTTGCCGGGGTTCTTCTTCAGGTAGTCGACGAACTCCTTCAGCGTCTTCACCGGCAGCTGCGAATTGACCACCAGCACGTTCGGCGTCGCGCCGATCATGCCGATCGGCGTGAAGTCCTTCACCGCGTCGTACGGCAGCTTGCGGGTGGCCGGGCTGGTGCCGTGCGTGCCGACATAACCCTGCATCAGCGTGTAGCCGTCGGGCGCGGCATGAGCCGTGGTCTGCGCGGCGATCACGCCGCCCCCGCCGCCCTGGTTGTCGACCACGATGGTCTGGCCGAGCAGCGCGCCCCAGCGCTCGGTGACGGTGCGGCCGACCATGTCGCTGCCACCGCCGGCGGCCACCGGCACGATGTAGCGCATCGGCTTGCTGGGGAACCTGGCCTGTGCGCGGGCGGTGCCGACGAGGGCCACAGGCAGCGTGCCGAATGCGGCGGCGTGAAGAAGGGTGCGTCGTTTCATGCTTGTCTCCGATGTCGTGGTTTTTTTGAGGCATGGAACCCGGATGCAGTGTCTACGTCGGCGACACGCTCCCGAGTCGTGAATGGGCGTCGGTGACGTGGGCACGCGCGAGGCGCTCGCAGGCGGCGGCATCGCCCTGGCGCAGCGCCTTCGCGATCTGCACGTGCTCGGCGATCGAGATGCGCCGGCCGGCGTCGCCCGACAGGTTGGTCAGCCGCGCGACGTGCAGGCGCTGGATCACGCCGCGGTAGCTGTCGAGCAACTGCCGGTTGCCGACCGCCTCGACGACGGCCCAGTGGAACTTCAGGTTCTCGGCGTAGTAGGCCTGCGCGTCGCCCTGGTCGACGGCCTGGTTCATCGTCGCGATCGCCGCCTCGAGCTGGCGCACCAGCGGCAGGCGGCGCGCACCCGGCAGCACCGCGACGCGCGACGCGRCATAACCGTCGAGCATCTCGCGCAATTCATACAGCTCGCGCACGTCGACCGCCTCGAGCTGGCGCACGAACACGCCGGCGTTCTTGCGCGAGACCACCAGGCCCGAGCTCTCCAGCTCGCGCAGCGCCTCGCGCACCGGTACCCGCGAGACCTTCAGGCGGGCCGCGATATCGGGCTCGTTGATGCGCTGGCCGGGCAGCAGCGCGCCATGCAGGATCAGCTCGAGCACGTCGTCGCGCACCAGCTTGGCGAGGGAGGTGTCGCGCACGTCGTTGACGCGGTTGGCGGCGGCGGCAACAGCGGCGGAAGCGGTCCAGGGCAGCATTCGTATATCGTATACGAAATGGCCGGCGGGTTCCCAGGATTTGTCAGCATCCCCTGTTCGGTGGAACCCCACCGCTGGGCCGCGACGCGCTGCACCCTTATGATGGTCGGTTTCGTGCCTGCGACCCGATGCCCGCGCCTCGACCCACCGATCCCACCGCGGCCGCCTCCGCGGATGCCCCTGCCACCGACGCCTCGATCGAGCTCCCCTTGATCCGCGTCCGCGGCGCCCGCACGCACAACCTCAAGAACATCGACCTCGACATCCCGCGCAACAAGCTGGTGGTGATCACCGGCCTGAGCGGCTCGGGCAAGTCGAGCCTCGCGTTCGACACGCTGTATGCCGAGGGCCACCGACGCTACGTCGAGAGCCTGAGCGCCTATGCGCGCCAGTTCCTGCAGCTGATGGACAAGCCCGATGTCGACGTGATCGAGGGCCTGAGCCCTGCGATCAGCATCGAGCAGAAGGCCACCAGCCACAACCCGCGCTCCACCGTCGGCACGGTGACCGAGATCCACGACTACCTGCGCCTGCTGTACGCGCGCGCCGGCACGCCGTTCTGCCCCGACCACCATGTGCCGCTGCAGGCGCAGAGCGTCAGCCAGATGGTCGACACCGTGCTCGCGCTGCCCGAGGACACCAAGCTGATGGTGCTGGCGCCGGTGGTGCGCGACCGCAAGGGCGAGTTCGGCGACCTGTTCACCGAGATGCAGGCCCAGGGCTACGTGCGCTTTCGCATCGACGGCCAGACGCACGAGGCCACCGAGCTGCCGAAGCTGAAGAAGGCCGAGAAGCACGACATCGACGTCGTGATCGACCGCGTGAAGGTGCAGCCCGACGCCGCCGCGAGCGGCCTGCGCCAGCGCCTGGCCGAGAGCTTCGAGGCCGCGCTGCGCATCGCGCAGGGCCGCGCCGTCGCGCTCGAGATGGACCACGGCCGCGAGCACCTGTTCTCGAGCAAGTTCGCGTGCCCGATCTGCAGCTACTCGCTGAGCGAGCTGGAGCCGCGCCTGTTCTCGTTCAACTCGCCGGTCGGCGCCTGCCCGAGCTGCGACGGGCTGGGGCTGGTCACCGCGTTCGACCCGGAGCGGGTCGTCGCCTTCCCGTCGCTGAGCCTGGCCAGCGGCGCGGTCAAGGGCTGGGACCGCCGCAACGGCTACACCTTCTCGCTGCTCGAGAGCGTCGCGAAGCACTACAAGTTCGACATCGACAAGCCGTTCGAGGACCTGCCCGAACAGGGCCGGCAGGTGCTGCTGTACGGCTCCGGCGATGAGGACATCGCGTTCACCTACGAGAGCGAAGGCACCGGCAAGGGCAAATCGCGCAGCGTCAAGCGCATGCACCCGTTCGAAGGGATCATCCCGACCTTCGAGCGCCGCTACAAGGAAACCGACTCGGCCGCGGTGCGCGAGGACCTGGCGCGCTACCAGGCCGYCCGCCCCTGCCCCGATTGCGAAGGCGCGCGGCTGCGGCGCGAGGCGCGCAATGTGTTCCTGCAAGGGGAAGACGACCACGCGGGCGACAGGAAGGGCGAGCCGATCTTCCGTGTCGAGCATTTCACGCTGCGCGAGTGCCTGCACTACTTCGGCAATCTGAAGCTGCGCGGCGCCAAGGCCGAGATCGCCGACAAGGTGGTGCGCGAGATCCGCTCGCGGCTGAAGTTCCTGAACGACGTCGGCCTGAACTACCTGAGCCTGGACCGCAGCGCCGACACGCTGTCCGGCGGCGAGGCGCAGCGCATCCGGCTGGCCAGCCAGATCGGCTCCGGCCTGACCGGCGTGATGTACGTGCTCGACGAGCCGAGCATCGGCCTGCACCAGCGCGACAACGACCGCCTGATCGGCACGCTGCGCCACCTGCGCGACATCGGCAACAGCGTGCTGGTGGTCGAGCACGACGAAGACGCGATCCGCGCCGCCGACCACGTGATCGACATGGGCCCGGGCGCCGGCGTGCACGGCGGCCACGTGATCGCGCAGGGCACGCCCGACGCGGTGGCGGCGAGCACTGAATCGCTGACCGGGCGCTACCTGTCGCGCGTGCTGCGCATCGCGGTGCCGAAACAGCGCCACCGGGTGAAGGACAAACCCAGGGATCCGGACGACGCGACGCCGACATCGCTGCGCATCGTCAACGCGCGCGGCA
Source organism: Rhizobacter sp. P2_H2 (assembly GCF_056403375.1). Taxonomy (NCBI): domain Bacteria; kingdom Pseudomonadati; phylum Pseudomonadota; class Betaproteobacteria; order Burkholderiales; family Sphaerotilaceae; genus Rhizobacter; species Rhizobacter sp. P2_H2. The sequence continues at coordinate 4,249 of NZ_JBFUFP010000026.1, read as the reverse complement.
ATAACCTGAAGGGCGTCACGGTCGAGATCCCGGTCGGGCTGCTGACCTGCGTGACCGGCGTGTCCGGCTCGGGCAAGAGCACACTGGTGAATGACACGCTGTACGCGGCGGTCGCGCGCAAGCTGTACGGCAGCCATGCCGAACCGGAGGCGCACGACACCATCGAGGGGCTGGATGCGTTCGACAAGGTGATCAACGTCGACCAGAGCCCGATCGGGCGCACGCCGCGCAGCAACCCGGCCACCTACACGGGGCTGTTCACGCCGATCCGCGAGCTGTTCGCCGAGATGAACACCGCCAAGGAGCGCGGCTACGGCGCCGGCCGCTTCAGCTTCAACGTGGCCGGCGGGCGCTGCGAATCCTGCCAGGGCGACGGCGTGCTGAAGGTGGAGATGCACTTCCTGCCCGACGTCTACGTGCCCTGCGACGTGTGCCACGGCAAGCGCTACAACCGCGAGACGCTGGAGGTGCTCTACAAGGGCCGCAACATCACCGAGGTGCTGGAGATGACGGTGGAGGACGCGCATGCGTACTTCAACGCGGTGCCCAACATCGCGCGCAAGCTGCAGACGCTGCTCGACGTGGGGCTCGGCTACGTGCGGCTCGGCCAGAGCGCGACCACGCTGTCGGGCGGCGAGGCGCAGCGGGTCAAGCTGGCGCTGGAGCTGTCCAAGCGCGACACCGGCCGCACGCTGTACATCCTCGACGAGCCGACCACCGGGCTGCACTTCGCCGACATCGACCTGCTGCTGCGGGTGCTGCACCAGCTGCGCGACGCCGGCAACACCATCGTCGTGATCGAGCACAACCTCGACGTGATCAAGACCGCCGACTGGCTGATCGACATGGGCCCCGAGGGTGGCGCCGGCGGCGGCATGGTGGTGGCGAGCGGCACGCCGGAAGCCATAGCAGCAAATCCGGCGAGCTTCACGGGGCAGTACCTGAAACCCCTGCTGGCCGAGTGACGGGAACACCCGCACGCCGGGTGTCACCCGAGGTGGCTAGACTCCTGCCCTTCGAGAGGTTCCCATGCCAACTTCATTGAACGCGCAGCCGGCCGAGCGCCGGGCCGCTCCCAAGCCGGCCGGCATCCCCTCGGGGGATCGGCCGATGTACTCATCGGACGAGGGGCTGTCATGCCATTGACCATCGACTACTACCTGTCGCCGCACTCGCCCTATACGTACCTGGGCCACCAGCGCTTCTGCGAGATCGCGGCGGCCGCCGGCGCCAAGGTCAACGTGCTGCCGGTCGACCTGGGCGGCAAGGTGTTTCCGGTGTCGGGCGGCCTGCCGCTGTCGAAGCGCGCGCCGCAGCGCCAGGCCTACCGGCTGGTCGAGCTGAAGCGCTTCAGCGCCTGGCTGAACCAGCCGATCAACCTGCAGCCGAAGTACTTCCCGGTCAACAGCGACGACGCGGCGCAGCTGATCATCGCGGTCGACATGAAGGACGGCACCGACGCGGCGCTGCGCATGACCACGGCGGTGCTGCGGGCGGTGTGGGTGGAAGAGCGCAACATCGCCGACCTGACGGTGCTGCAGGCGATCGTCGCCGAGCAAGGCCTGCCGGCGCAGCGCATGGACGACGCGCACTCGCAGGCGGTGCACGAGCGCTACGAGCAGGATTCGGAAGCCGCGATCGCGGCCGGCGTGTTCGGCGCGCCGAGCTACGTGATCGACGGCGAGATCTTCTGGGGACAGGACCGGCTGGACTTCGTCCAGCGGCGCCTTGAGCAGGGCTGATCTAGCCGTTGCGAACGGCGCTGCCTTCGGCATCGGACGCGTCGGTGACCCAGTTGCCCTGGATCAATTCCTCGACGTTCGGTTGCAGCAGCAGCGCGATCAGCGCGACCAGGAGGCCGACCGCCGTGACGACGGTGATGGTGGCGGCAATGAAGAAGCTCATGACAAGGCCTCCGGTCGGGTGCATCACATGTTGAACTTGGCCTTGGCGCTGTTCACGCAGGCCGTCTTCGCGTCACCGGCCAGCGCATCGCACTTCTCGGTCTCGACCTTGTAGGCCGCGGTCTTCTTGTCGTCGGTGGCTTCGGCCTTGGCCTTCTTGGTGTCGCGCTCGGCCTTGGCATCGGCCTTGGCCTTGGTCTCGGCCGCCTTGGCTTCCTTCACGCAGACGTCCTTCTCGTTGCCGGCCTTGTCGTCGCAGCGCTCCTTGGCGACCTTGTAGTCGGCTGTGGCGATGTCTTCCTTCGCCTTGTAGGTGGCCTTGGCCGTGCCCTTGTAGTCGGCTTCGGCAGTGGCTTCGGTCTTCACGCGGGCCGCCTTGGCTTCGGCCACGCAAATGTCCTTGGCGTTGCTCGCCAGCGATTCGCACTGCTTGTGCGCCGCCTCGTAGGTGGATTTCGCCGAGGCCTTGGCCTGGTCGTAGGCGGTCTTGTCGGCGGCGAAGGCGCCGGTGCTGAGCATCAGTGCAGCGACGGCGGCGGTGATGAACGACAGCGAATGGTGCTTGGTCATGTGGATATCTCCTCGAACAAAATGGCTGGAAGCCGATGCCGGAAGCTTAGGCAGCCACCCCCCGGCGGGTCTGCCGGACAAACCGAGCGATGGGTGTGGGAGTTGCCCTACAGGGCCCCGCAGGGGTGCGTGACATGCTGCCGCCGAGGGCGGCGCGCGGGTTCAAGCGGCTTGAGTGCGGCACGACGCTGCTCGACAATGCCCGCATGCATCCCCCCTCGCCCGACTTGGAGCGCACGCGCCTGCTCGACTTCGCGCGCGCCTCGGGCGACTGGATGTGGGAGACCGATGCGCAACTGCGCTACACCTGGGTCTCCGGCGCGTTCGAGGCGATCACCGGGCTGCCGCCGCTGTCGATGATCGGCCGGCAGATCGCCGATTCGCCGCTGCTCGACGAACTGGCCCAGCCGCTGCCCGGCGGGCGCAGCTTCCACCAGCTGCTGCAGGAACACCGCCCGATCACCCGCGTGCTGACCGACAAGCAGACCGGCCGCGGCGTGCTGCGGATCTCGCGCAGCGCGGTGCCGGTGTTCGATGCGCAAGGGCAGTTCGCCGGCTACCGCGGCACCGCGCGCGATGTCTCGGCCCATGTCGAGGCCGAGCGCAAGGCGCACGTGCAGGCCGAGCTGCTGCGCAAGCTGTCGTCGCAGGTGCCGGGCGTGATCTTCCAGTTCCAGCTGCACCCCGACGGCCAGGTCAGCTACCCGTATGCGAGCGATGCCTCGCGCGAGCTGTTCGGCGTGGAGCCGCCGCGCGACGGCAACGGCGGCGACCCGACCGTGCCGTTCCGCCTGCTGCACCCCGACGACCAGCGCGGCTACCTCGACAGCATCGAGGCCTCGGCGCGCACGCTGACGGCATGGCAGCGCAGCTATCGCATCGTGCGCGACGACGGCAGCGTGCGCTGGATGGAGACCCGCGCGATGCCCGAGCGGCTGGCCGACGGCTCGACGCTGTGGCACGGCTTCACCGCCGACATCACCGCGCAGAAGCAGGCCGAGATCGCGCTGCGCGGCAGCGAGGAGCGCTGGAGCATGGCCGCCGAGGCCGCGGGCATCGGCGTCGCGCAGTTCTCGCTCGCGAGCGGCGAGGTCGCCTTCGACCGGCKCGCCTGCACGAACCACGGCCAGCCGTGGCCGCTGCCGCACTACACGCTGGACGATTTCCTCGCGGCGGTGCACCCCGGCGACCGGGCCGCGACCGAGGCCGCGATCCGGCGCGCGCTGGCCACCGACGGCCGGCTGGAGACCCGCTACCGGCTGCTGCGGCCCGACGGCCAGCCGGCGATGCTGGAGCTGTTTGCACGCTGCACGCACGACACCGCCGGCCGCGTCGACGGCCTGGTCGGCACCTGCCGCGACATCACGCAACAAGCCGCGCTGGAGCAACTGCGCCGCGACAAGGAAGCCGCCGAGCAGGCGAACCGCGCGAAGAGCGAGTTCCTGTCGCGCGTGAGCCATGAGCTGCGCACGCCGCTGAACGGCATCCTCGGCTTCGCGCAGCTGATGTCGCTGGACCGCCTGCACCCGCTCGCGCCCGACCAGCGCCGCCGCATCGACAGCGTGATGCACGCCGGCCGCCACCTGCTGGAGCTGATCAACGACGTGCTGAACCTGGCGCGCATCGAGCAGGAGGATTTCTCGCTGAAGCCGGTGCCGGTGGACCTGTGCGCCGCGGTCGAGAGTTGCCTCGCGATCATCCAGCCGCTGGCCGACAACGCCGGCATCCGGCTGCTCGCGCCGCAGCCCACAGGGTGCTGGGCGACGGCCGATGCA
>NZ_JBFUFP010000025.1:0-20677 GCF_056403375.1 Rhizobacter sp. P2_H2 | reverse complement strand
GAACTCAGATTTCGGAGAGGACGAGCGCCGTCGGAATCGGGACTCGCCCGCTGAATCAACGGGCTTCTTCGCCGAACAGGAACGGGCGCCACTTTCGGACGGCAACCGCGAGGCGTACCGCGCGGGCGTACAGCCGCTCAGCGTTTGCGGTGTCGAGGTCGTGCGTTTCGGCGCAGGTGACTTCCGCCGTGTCGGGGTGGATGCTGAAGCCGCTGCCTTGCAGCGTGCAGAATTGGAAATTCAGATGAAGCAACCGCTCGTACAGCCGCGCTTCATGCCCCGGTGGAACAGCCCCCATCCGGCACTCGATGACCAGTTGATCGCAGGCGCGGACACCGGTGACGCGAGTCAGTGTCAACGACTCCCCTTGCAAGGTGATGTCGACTGTCAGCAGGGGCATCGGGTAGTCCGATGGGGTGGACACGGCGTTGTGCATGCTGATGGCTCCGGTCTCGTCCATCAATGGCACATCACCCGAGGCATCGTGGCCCGCCAGTGAGCGACCAAGGGGATCAGGCCCTCCATCGTTCCGAGCACGCCCGACGCTGTGGYACCTTGCAAGGGCGACAGGAGGCTGTAGATCAGTTCCCGCGTGTCGGTGTCGAACACGAACATGCCGGCGGCTTGCCGTGCCAGGACGTGGTTCATCTCCAGCGCTGCGCGCATCAGCTCATCGGCCGGTGCTTCCTGGGGGACTGTGCAGAAGGCGCACTGCAGGGCAAACCGGCCGATCGCGTCGTCAGGATCGTCATGCAGCAGCCGGAACCCGACACCGTGCCATTGCAGCGTTGTCTGCCAGCCTCTTTCGAACGCGTCGCCGACGGGTGGCGGCGTCTGCCCGCGCAGGCGATAGAGCGATTCCGTCAACTCGATGAAGTGCCTTCGCCACAGGCGAATCTCGGTCGTCATGGTGTCTCCTGCAAGCTTTTCTATGGCTGCAGGTGACATCGCTGCAGCATCTTGCAGGTTGAGTAACAGCGCCGGTCCGTCGGTTCCCTGTGAACGAGGCGGCGGTACGCTCTTACTTCCTCATCAACGTACTCTTCCCGAACAACGACTCGATCAGATCCACCGCCACCTCCGCGGTCCGGTTGCGCACGTCCAGCGCCGGGTTCAGCTCCATCACGTCGAGCGAGCCGAGCCGGCCGGTGTCGGCGATCATCTCCATGCACAACTGCGCTTCGCGGTAGGTCGGCCCGCCGCGCACCGTGGTGCCCACGCCGGGCGCCACGTCGGGGTCGAGGAAGTCCACGTCGAAGCTCACGTGCAGGTGCGTGTTCGCGTCCAGCGTCGCCAGCGCCAGCTCCATCGCATGCCGCATCCCCATCTCGTCGATGTAGCGCATGTCGAAGACTTCCAGGTCCATCTCGTGCACGAAGCGCTTCTCGCCCTCGTCGACGCTGCGGATGCCGATCTGGCGGATCCACTTCGGGTTGATCGCCGGCACGTGCCCGCCGATCTCGATCAGCTCCTTCGGGCCGTGCCCGCACAGGCACGCCACCGGCATGCCGTGCAGGTTGCCGCTCGGCGTCAGGATGTTGGTGTTGAAATCGGCATGCGCATCGAGCCACAGGATGCGCAGCTTCTTGCCCGTCTCGCGGCAGTGCCGCGACACCGCGCTGATCGACCCCAGCCCCAGGCAGTGGTCGCCGCCCAGCAATATGGGCAGCCGCCCCAGCACCAGCTCGGCATGCACCGCGGTGTGCACCGCCTGGTTCCAGGCCACCACCTCGTGCAGGTGGCGGTAGCCGTCGACCGGCGGCAACCACGGGTTCGACGGGCCGGCCAGGTTGCCGCGGTCGGCCACCTCCAGCCCGTGGCCTTCGAGCACCGGCACGATGTTGGCCACGCGCAAGGCCTCCGGGCCCATGCTCGAGCCGCGCGTGCCGGCGCCGATGTCGGTCGGCGCGCCGATGATGCTGATCTGTTTGCTCATGTCTCGGGTCTCTTCAGAGGTCGGTCGCAAAGTGGTTCTTGTCATCAGGATCGACCTCGGCCAGCGCCATCCCGTACTCGGCCTCCAGCACGCTCCACGCCTCTTCCGCCGTCTCGACGAAGCGGAACAGCTGCAGGTCGACCTCGCTGATCATGCCGGTCTGCACCAGCAGCTCGAAGTTGATCAGCTGCGTCCAGAACTCGCGCCCGAACAGCAGGATCGGCCGGCGCCGGCACTTGCCGGTCTGGATCAGCGTCAGCGCCTCGAACATCTCGTCGAGCGTGCCGAAGCCGCCGGGGAAGCACACCAGCCCGATGCTGCGCATCAGGAAGTGCATCTTGCGCATGCCGAAGTAGTGGAACTGGAAGCACAGCTCCGGCGTGATGTAGGGGTTCGGCGCCTGCTCGTGCGGCAGCACGATGTTCAGCCCGATGCTCTTGCCGCCGACCTCGTAGGCGCCGCGGTTGCCCGCCTCCATGATGCCGGGGCCGCCGCYGGTCACGACGTAGATCGGCGTGGCGAGCGTCTTCGACCTCAGCGTGACGATCTCGGCGAACTTGCGCGCTTCATCGTAGAAGCGCGACATCGCCACATGCCGTTCGGCGATGCGCAGCGCCGTGGCATCGCCCGCGGCCTGCGCGTCGCCCAGCAGGCGCTGCGCGACATCCGGCGACACGATGCGCGCACTGCCGAAGATCACGATCGTCGACTCGATGCCCTGCTCGGTCTGCACCAGCTCGGGTTTCAGCAGCTCCAGCTGCATGCGCACCGGGCGCAGTTCCTCGCGCAGCAGGAAGGTGGTGTCGGTGAACGCCAGCCGGTAGGCGCTCTCGGGGCCGTCGTAGCGGCCGGCCGGGGCCTGGGGCTTGTCGGCCTCCTGGCGGGCTGACGGAAAATTGCGGGCGGTGAGGTCGGTTCGCTTGTCCATGGGGCGCAGCTTAACGCCGCTCGGGGTGTGAATTTCGGGCGTGAATCATCCGGCCTGCGAGAGCACGGCCGCGAAGGCCTCGCGCATCGCCGGGGTGCTGGCGGCGAGCGAGCGGCTCTCGAGCAGCGGCCGCCCGTCGCGCGCCTCGATCCCGGCCCCCGCCTCGCGCAGCAGCACGATGCCGGCGGCGGCATCCCAGGCGCCCATGTCGTGCTCCCAGAACGCGTCGATCCTGCCCGCCGCCAGGTAGGCCAGTTCCAGCGCCATCGAGCCGGAGCGCCGCACGCCGCCGAAGCTGCGCAGCACGCGGCCGAACTCGCCCAGGTAGCTCGCCATGCGCGGCGACGTGGGCTTCGGGAACACCGTCGAAGCCAGAGCGTCGATCGGCCGGGCCCGGTCGGCGCACTGCAGCGCCGCGCCGTTCAGCCGCGCGCCGCGCCCGCGGATCGCCGCGAAGAACTCGTTGCGGCAGGGGTCGAAGATCGTCCCCAGCACCGGCTCGCCGCCCACCACCAGCGCAACCGACACCGCGTACTGCGGGTAGCCGCGCAGGTAGTTGGCGGTGCCGTCCAGCGGGTCGACGACCCACAGCGGCGGGTCGCCATCGCCTGGCTCGCCTGGCGTACTCGCACCTTGCCGCCCGGTCTCCTCGCCGAGGAAGGCATGGCCCGGGTAGGCGCGGCGCACGACGTCGTGGATCAGCTGCTCGGCCTCGTGGTCGATCTCGCTGGCCAGGTCGCCCGGCTGCTTGCGCATCAGCGCCACCGCGTTCAGCCGCGAGCGCGAGGCCTGCAGGTGGGCGCCGGCCGCGCGCGCCGCGCGTTCGGCCACCCGGTAGGCGGCGAGCAGGTCGAGAGGTTCGGTCATCGCGGTCATCGGGCAGCATCCTTCCGGGACAACAGGCTCACGTAGTCGTGCTGGGCGGTGTTGATGGTCGATTCGCGGTGCTCCACCGGCTTGTCGCCGAAGGTCAGCGCGACGCGGTGCACCTGCATCACCGGCAGCCCGGCCGCGATGCCGAGCAGCCRCCCCACATGGCGGTCGGCCGCCGCGGCGCGGGCGCGTTCGCGCGCATGCACGACGGTGATGCCGAACTCGTTCTGGTACAGCTGGTACAGCGTGCTCGGCCGCTCGCGCAGCCGTTTCTCGGTCAGGCCCTTGAAGAGGCCGGCCGGCAGCGTCAGCCGGTCGAGGATGACCGCGCGGCCCTGCAGCGCGAGCCGGTTCTCGAACTGGAAAGCCGCGTCGCCGGCGCGCAGCCCCAGTGCCTCGGCCACCGGTTCGTCGAGCTTCGTGCGGTCGAACGACACCAGCTCGACGGAGGGCGCCTCGCGCAGCCCGTCGGCGCGCTCGACGTGGAAGAACTGGAACAGGAAGCGGTCGGCCGAGTGCGTCGCGACGAAGGTGCCCCGGCCCTGGCGCCGCACCAGGATGTGCTCGGCCGACAGCTCGTCGACCGCCTTGCGCAGCGTGCCGATCGACACGCCGAACGCGAGCGCCAGCTCGGTCTCGCTCGGCAGCGTCTGCCCCGGCGCCCAGGTGCCGGCCTCGATCGACTGCAGCAGCGCGCGCTTCACGACGCGGTACAGCGGCATGCCGGCCGACTCCGGGGCGATGGCCTCGAAGTGCGGACGGGCTGGCACGGGCGCGGTCGGCATGCCGCGATTCTACGGGCCAAAGGTCCAGGTCAACCAAGTCATATGGATGACTGGTTTGACAGCCGGGAAACGCCGGCCGATATTCGCCGCCATCGTTGCAGGCAGCCGCTGTTGCGCGGCAGGAGTTTCCGGATGATTCATTTCGTGTTGCACGACGCCCACGACAGCGTCGCGGTGGTGGTGGTCGAGGGCGTCAAGGCCGGCATGCCGCTGGCCGGTTGGATCATGGACGAGGACCGCATGACCGAGCTGGTCGCGCGGCAGGACATCCCGATCGGCCACAAGGTCGCGCTGCGCGACATGGCCGTCGGCGACACGGTGCTGAAGTACGGCATCGACATGGGCAAGGTGGTCGCGCCGATCAAGGCGGGCGAGCACGCCCACGTCCAGAACATCAAGACCAAGCGTTGGTAACGGGATCCACCATGGCAGTCATTTCGAAGAACACCACTTTCCTCGGCTACCGCCGCGAGAACGGCCGCGTCGGCGTGCGCAACCACGTGATCATCCTGCCGCTGGACGACCTGTCCAACGCCGCGGCCGAGGCCGTCGCCCACAACATCAAGGGCACGATGGCGATCCCGCACCCGTACGGCCGGCTGCAGTTCGGCGCCGACCTCGACCTGCACTTCCGCACGCTGATCGGTGCCGGCTGCAACCCGAACGTCGCGGCGGTCGTCGTGATCGGCATCGAGGACGGCTGGACCAAGAAGGTCGTCGACGGCATCGCCGCCACCGGCAAGCCGGTCATCGGCTTCGGCATCGAGGGCCACGGCGACCACGACACCATCCTGCGCGCCTCGCGCGCCGCCCGCGAGTACGTGCAGTGGGCGAGCGAGAAACAGCGCGAGGCCTGCGCCATCAGCGAGCTGTGGGTCTCCACCAAGTGCGGCGAATCCGACACCACCTCGGGCTGCGGTGCGAACCCGACGGTGGGCAACGCGTTCGACAAACTGCACCCGCTGGGCAGCACGCTGTGCTTCGGCGAGACCTCCGAGATCACCGGCGGCGAGCAGATCGTCGCGGCGCGCTGCGCGAATGACACGGTGCGCGAGCGCTTCATGTTCATGTTCAACCGCTACCAGGACATGATCAACCGCCACAAGACCAGCGACCTCTCCGACAGCCAGCCGACCAAGGGCAACATCGCCGGCGGGCTGACGACGATCGAGGAGAAGGCGCTCGGCAACATCCAGAAGATCGGGAAAACCTGCACCGTCGACGGCGTGATCGACAAGGCCGAGATCCCGACCCACCCGGGCCTGTGGTTCATGGATTCGTCGTCGGCCGCGGCCGAGATGGTGACGCTGTGCGCGGCGTCGGGCTTCGCGGTGCACTTCTTCCCGACCGGCCAGGGCAACGTGATCGGCAACCCGATCGTGCCGGTGATCAAGATCTGCGCGAACCCGCGCACCGTGCGGCTGATGGGCGAGCACATCGACGTCGACACCTCGGGGCTGCTGCAGCGCGAGATCACGCTCGACCAGGCGGGCGACCAGCTGCTCGAATCGATGCTGCGCACCGCCAATGGCCGGCTGACCGCGGCCGAGGCATTGGGCCACCGCGAGTTCGTGCTGACCCGGCTTTTCGAGAGTGCATGATCCGGCGATGAAGATTCTCATCACCGAATTCATGGATGCGCCGGCGGTGGCGCAGTTGGCCGCGAAGCACGAGGTCGTGCACGACGCGACGCTGGTCGACCACCCGGCGCGGATGATCGCGCTGGCGTCCAGCGTCGACGCGCTGATCGTGCGCAACCGCACGCAGGTCAGAGGCGAGCTGCTGGCGGCGCTCACGCGCTGCAGGGTGGTCGGGCGCCTGGGCGTCGGCCTCGACAACCTCGACCTGGCCGGCTGCGAGGCGCGCGGCATCCGCGTGATCCCGGCCACCGGCGCCAATGCGCAGAGCGTGGCCGAGTACGTCGTCGCGACCGCGATGCTGCTGCTGCGCGGCGCCTACGGCTCGTCGGCCGAGGTCGCCGCGGGCAAGTGGCCGCGAGCCGCATTGACGAATGGGCGCGAGATCGGCGGCAAGACGCTGGGGCTGGTCGGCTACGGCTCGATCGGGCAGMTGACCGGGCGGCTGGCGCGCCTGCTGGGCATGCAGGTCATCGCGCACGACGCCGCGATGCCGGCCGGCGCCGACCTGCCGTCGCTCGCGCTCGACGCGTTGCTGGCGCAGGCCGATGTCGTCAGCCTGCACGTTCCCTTGCTCGACAGCACGCGCCACCTGATCGATGCGCGGCGCCTGACCGCGATGAAGCCCGGCGCGGTGCTGATCAACACCGCGCGTGGCGGCGTCGTCGACGAGGCGGCGCTGGCCGAGGCGCTGCACGCCGGGCACCTGGCCGGCGCGGCGCTCGATGTCTTCGAGGCCGAGCCGCTGCCCGCCGGCAGCCCGCTCGCCGGCTGCCCGAACCTGCTGCTGACGCCGCACATCGCCGGCGTCACCGCCGAGGCCAACGAGCGCGTGTCGGCGCTGATCGCGGCGAAGGTGCTGGAGGCCCTCGCATGACGGTGCTGACGATGGACGAGGCGCGTGCGCGCGTCGCGGCCGCGCTGCAGCGCGCCGGCGCCAACGCCGCGATGGCCGAATCGACCGCCCGCGCGCTGGTGCTGGCCGAGGCGCAGGGCCTGGCCTCGCACGGGCTGAGCCGCGTCGCGCAGTACAGCGGCCACCTGCGCTGCGACCGCGTCAACGGCGCGGCGCAGCCGCAGGTCGTCAAGCGCAAGGGCGCGGCGCTGGTCGTCGATGCGCAGGAGGGCCTCGCGTTCCCGGCCTGCGACCTGGCCATTGCCGAGGCGATCCGCACCGCCGGCGAGCTCGGCATCTGCATCGTCGGCATCGTCAACAGCCACCACTGCGGTGTCGTCGTCGATCACCTGCGCGCGGTCACCGCGGCCGGCATGGCCGGGCTCGGCTTCTCGAACTCGCCGTCGGCGATGCCGGCGGCCGGCGGGCGGCATCCGATCTTCGGCACCAACCCGGTGGCGGCCGCATTCCCGCGGCGCGATGCCGACCCGCTGCTGATCGACCTGAGCCTCAGCGAGGTCGCGCGCGGCAAGCTGATGGTGGCGGCCAAGGAAGGCCGCAGCATCCCGCTCGGCTGGGCGCTGGATGCGAACGGCGAGCCCACCACCGACCCGAAGGCCGGCATGGAGGGCTCGATGCTCGCGATCGGCGCCGCCAGCAGCCCGAAGGGTGCGATGCTGGCGCTGGTGGTCGAGCTGCTCGTCACGGCGCTGATCGGCGCGAACTTCGGCTTCGAGGCATCGAGCTTCTTCGTCGACGAGGGCAACCGGCCGCACCTGGGCCAGACCTTCATCGTGATCGACCCGGGCGCACTGGCCGGGCGCGAGATGTTCCTCGACCGGCTGGAGGTGCTGGTGCACGAGATGCTGCGCGACGACGGCGTGCGGCTGCCGGGCGCGCGACGCGAGCAGCTGCGGCGCGCCGCGGAACGTGATGGACTGAACGTGTCGGAGGCGCTAGCGCAACAGCTGTCCTGAAGCTACGACTTTCCGCGCATATCGATAGGTTTGCAGCCAGCCCGCGTCGCGGGCAGCATGCCGGCCATTTGAAGGAGACGAGCGTGAAGCGACGAGCAGTACTGATCGGTGCCGCGGGCCTGTGGCCTGCGCTGGGCTTTTCACAGGCGGGCGACTATCCGAAGCCCGGCACGACGATCCGTTACGTGGTGCCGTTCCCGCCCGGTGGCCTGACCGACGTGATGGCGCGCCTGGTCGGCCAGCAGCTCGGCGAGCGCTGGAAGGTCAGCGTCGTGATCGACAACAAGCCCGGCAGCGGCGGGCAGATCGGCGCCGATGTGGCCGCCAAGTCGCCCGGCGACGGCAACACGCTGCTCGCGATCACGCTGACGCATGCGGCCAACGTCACGCTGTTCCCGAAGGCGGCCTACAACTTCTCGAAGGACCTGCGTCCGGTCGCGCTGCTGGCCGGCTCGCCGATCCTGGTGGTGGTGCCGGTGGCGAGCCCGATCCAGACGCTGAAGGACCTGACGGCTGCCGCGAAGTCGCGCAACCTGAATGCCGGCTCCAGCGGCAACGGCACGCCGCCGCACCTGACGCTCGCGCTGTTCAACGAACTGGCCAAGACCAACATCCAGCACGTGCCGTACAAGGGCGGCTCGCCGGCGATGACCGACCTGATCGGCGGCCAGCTCGACGTGGTGTTCTCGAACTTCCCCGAGAGCATCGCGCACGTGAAGGCCGGCAAGCTGCGCGCGATCGCCATCGCCAGTGCTGCCCGCCACCCGCTGGTGCCCGAGGTGCCGACGACCGCCGAGGCCGGCCTGCCGGAGCTGCTGACCGAGAACTGGACCGGCCTGATGGCGCCGGCCTCGATGCCCGATGCCRCGGTGAAGAAGCTCGCCGCCGAGGTCGTGCGCATCATGCAGACGCCCGAGCTCGAGGAGCGGGCGCGCACGCAGGGTTTCCGCATCGATGCGCGCGGGCCGGAAGCCTTCGCGAGCTTCCTGCACGACGAGGTCGCCCGTTGGGCGAAGGTGATTCAGTCCGCCAACATCAAACCCGACTGATCAGGCGTGGCCGCGCTGCCCGCACACCGGGCAGTGGGGCTGGCGGCTGAGCCTGACCTCGTTCCATTCCATCCGGCGGGCGTCCAGCATCTGCAGGCGCCCGGCCAGCGAGCTGCCGATGCCGGCCAGCAGCTTCAGCGCCTCGGCGGCCTGCATGCTGCCGATGATGCCGACCAGCGGTGCGAGCACGCCCATCGTCGAGCAGGCGACCTCCTCGAACGCCGCATCGGGCGGGAACAGGCAGGCGTAGCACGGCGCGGTGTCGTCGCGCGTGTCGTAGACCGAGATCTGGCCGTCGAAGCCGATCGCCGCGCCCGACACCAGCGGCTTGCGGTGCGCCACGCAGGCGGCGTTGACGGCATGGCGGGTCGCGAAGTTGTCGCTGCAGTCCAGCACGACGTCGGCCGCGGCCACCAGCGTGTCCAGGCGCTGCGCGTCGGCGCGCTCGGTCAGCGCATGCACCCGCACGTCGGGGTTGATCGCCGCGATGGAGCGTGCGGCCGAGGCCGCCTTCGGCTGGCCGACGCGCGACAGGTCGTGCGCGATCTGGCGCTGCAGGTTGGTCAGGTCCACGGTGTCGTGGTCGACGATCGTCAGCGTGCCGACGCCCGAGGTCGCGAGGTACAGCGCCACCGGCGAGCCGAGCCCGCCGGCACCGATCACCAGCGCATGCGAATCGAGCAGCCGCTGCTGGCCGGCGATGTCGAGTTCGTCGAGCAGGATGTGGCGGGAGTAGCGCAGCAGCTGGTCGTCGTTCATCGACGGCAGGATACCCAACAATGAAAAACGCCCGCGCGGGGCGGGCGTTCGGTGGCGTGGCGCCGGATCAGTTCGTCGCCGGTGCCTCGGCGCGCCGCTCGACGACCGACTTCGAGACGACCACCGGCTTGCCCTTCAGGCGGTTGATCGCCTGCGCCAGCGGGAAGTCTTCTTCGCTGCCGAACTCGGGCAGCGGCTTCAGCGGGTTCTTCTTCGCGGCTTCGTCCTCGAGCTTCTTGCGCGCTTCCTCGCGTGCCTTCTCGCGGGCTTCGTCCTTCTGCTCGGCGCCCTGGCCGCTGCCGATGTGCTTTTCCAGATCGGCCTCGCGCACGCGCAGCGCCGAGAACAGGTTGCCGTCGGCAGTCTCGTCGATCATCACGTCGGGCACGATGCCCTTGGCCTGGATCGAGCGGCCGCTCGGCGTGTAGTAGCGCGCCGTCGTGATCTTCAGCGCGGTCTCGGGCGACAGCTGGCGCACGGTCTGCACCGAGCCCTTGCCGAACGTCTGCGTGCCCATGATGGTGGCGCGCTGGTGGTCTTGCAGCGCACCGGCGACGATCTCGCTCGCCGAGGCCGAGCCTTCGTTCACCAGCACCACCAGCGGCACCTTCTTCAGCGCGTCGGGCAGCTTGCGCAGCGGGTCACCGCCGCCACGGCGCAGGTAATCGCTCGGCGAGGCCTTGAACGACTGCTTCGATTCGGCGATCTGGCCGTTGGTGGTCACGACCACCGCATCGGCCGGCAGGAAGGCCGCCGACACCGCGACCGAGGCTTCGAGCAGGCCGCCCGGGTCGTTGCGCAGGTCGAGCACCAGGCCCTTCAGGTTGGGTTCCTGCTTGTAGATCTCTTCGAGCTTGCGGGCGAAATCGTCGACCGTGCGGTCCTGGAACTGGCTGACGCGCAGCCACGCGTAGCCGGGTTCGACGATCTTCGAGCGCACGCTCTGCACGCGGATTTCTTCGCGGGTGATCGTGACGGGGAAGCTGCGGTTCTCGGTCTTGCGGAAGATGGTCAGCAGCACCTTGGTGCTCGGCTCGCCACGCATGCGCTTGACGGCCTGGTCCATCGTCAGGCCCTTGACCACGGTGTCGTCGATCTTGGTGATCAGGTCGCCGCTCTTCAGGCCGGCGCGGAAGGCCGGGGATCCCTCGATCGGCGAGACGATCTTGACGAGACCGTCTTCCATGCCGATCTCGATGCCGACGCCGACGAAGCGGCCGGTCGTGCCTTCACGGAATTCCTTGAAGGTCTTCTTGTCGAAATACTGGGAGTGCGGGTCGAGGCCGGCCACCATGCCGCCGATGGCGTCGGTGATCAGCTTCTTTTCGTCGACCGGCTCGACGTAATCGCTCTTGACCATCCCGAAGACGGCGGCGAGTTGCTGGAGTTCTTCCAGCGGGAGTTGCGCGGCGGTGTTGCGGGCGGTCGCCTGCAACTGCATGGTAGTGAGCGCGCCAGCGACGGCCCCCAGCGTGATCCAGCCTGCGACCTTGAGTTTGGCACCCATCATTGACCCACTTCCTGCCTGATAAGAAGACTTCACGCGGACCCAGTATAGAGCTGTGACCGCGTTTGGAGCCGCAGAGGCGGAGGAAGTTTCACGGCTATTTCGGGGCTTTGCCCGGCATCGTGTCGAGACGTGACGCGGGGTTTTCCCGCGCCCGTGTCAGACACGCATGCCGTGCGCAGCCGCTCGGCTCACTGCTTCGTGGCGTTCCAGGTGCCGGTCGCCGACGCGCTCGGTCGTGTCCAGGTGCCCGAGCCGGTGCTGGCGCCGAGCGTGCCGCTGAAGCTGGCGTCGCTGCTGGTGCTGCCCACCGAGAGGCCGCCGGCGGCGCTGACCGTGCCGCTGACGATGAAGCTGCCGCCCACGCCGGACGAGGTGCAGGTGCCGATCACGTGCCCCGGGGCGTTGACCGACAGCGCGGTGCAGCTGCCGGTGTCGCCGCCGGCGTAGGTGACGCTCCAGGTGCCGGCCGCCGCCGCCGGGTGGTCGGGAATGGCAGGCGGCGTGACGCCGAGGCTCGCGGCGAGCGCCTCGAACGCGACCTTGTTGAGGCGGGTCTGCTTCGTCTGCGTGGTCGGCTTGTCCTGGAAGCCCTGGTAGACGTGGCCGCCGCGCTGCACGAAGACGCGCGTGAAGGTCTGGGCGGAGATGGCCGCCGGCAGGCCGGTGAAGGTCATGACCGGCGTCGCGCCATCCGCTGCGTTGCCCACCGTGTAGGTGGCCGCGGGGAGGCTGCTGCAATTGGAGACCGCACCCGACACCGTGTCGACGTCGCACAGGTGCAGGGTCACGGCGCCGCCGGCGCTGAAGCTGCCCCGCACCCGTTCCTGGACGCAGACCTGGGTTCCGCAGCCGTTGCTGCCGTGGATGCTGCCCATCGATACCGTGTTCGCCGTCGAGACCGTTGCGCTGTTCGACACGGCCGGGTAGCTGGTGATCATCTGGGCCAGCGTGGTCACGCTGTTGCCGACGAAGCCATCCGTCAGCCGGTAGCCGACCGGGGTGCTGCTCTCGGTGTTCGAGATCGCGCGGATCTTCGCGCCGGCCGGCATCACGCCGGTCAGGTTCGCCGCGGTGACGCCGACGATGGTGGACAAGGTGTTGGTGCTCAGGTCCTGCGCCTTGGCGACGACGCTCGCGATCGTCTGGCCGGCCACGTCGGTGTCGACCCAGGTCGATTGGCCGATGTAGCCGTGGTTGTAGTCGTAGGCGCCGTTCGGGCCGCTGTGGTTCGGCGTTGCGCCGTCGAGCGGCGTGTGCCAGCCCTCGGCGGTGACGAACTGGACGGTGTCGTACACCACCACCGCCGGCTTGCCGCCCGACTGGGCCTCGCGCACGTCGTAGTAGGTGCCGCGGCCGGTCGAGTCGACGACGTTGTCGGAGTAGTAGTAGCGCAGCACGTAGTTGCCGGCCGAGGTGTACGTGAAGGTGCGGGCCCAGTAGCTCGCGGCGGCGGGCGCCGGTGCAGGCGGGGTGCCCGAGACCGGAGGCGGAGCCGGCGTGTCGCCGCCGCCCCCACCGCCGCAGGCAACGAGCGTGGACAGCGAAACGGCCAGGGCAGACGCCCACAGGGCGCGCGTGGAAGCAGAAATCATGGGTCTCCCTCGTGACATGACGTTGTGATCGTTGTGATCCAGCGCGCGATCTCGGCCGCACCCGGTCGGGCCGGATTCTGGTGGGAGGCCTGCTGTCCTACAAGCCCCCACATTGAGGAGGCCGCATGACCATGTGTGTCATCGATGACATGAATGGGGCGACGGCATCATCCGCAGCTCCCGATGTGCCCGCAGGCCGTGCAGAACTCGCAGCCGTCCTTGTGGATGACGGCATGGTTGCCGCATTCCGGGCAGGCCGTGCCGGCCAGCGGCGCGGCCGCGGCCTCGCCCGGGTCCGGCGGCTGCAGGATTCCCATGTCGCGCAGCGGATAGCCTTCCTCGTCCAGCACGCCCAGCATCGTGTAGCGGTGGATCACGAGCCGCGCCAGGTAGGCCACCGTCGACGGCCAGGTCTGCTGGCGCTGCTGGCCGGGCGCGAGCCCCGGCACGAAGGCCATGAAGTGGCCGAGCGGCTCGGCATAGCTCAGCAGCTTGCGCAGCTTCATGCCGATCCAGGCCGGGTCGAGCACCCGCATGTCCAGCGACAGGATGCGCGCGAGCCCGTCCATCGCCCGCGGGTAGTTGCCCGACAGCCCCATCGCGCAGGGCAGCGTGACTGCGCCGCCCTGGCCGCCCAGCCCTTCGGGCAGCTGCACCTCTTTCAGCGAGAGCGTGAACGCCTCGTCGCTGGCCGGGTTGTGGATGTCGACCGACCAGGCGAGCGTGCCGTTCGGGCCGGTCAGCGGCTCCTGGCGGCTGAACATCGCGTCGATCACCGGCGTGGAGGCCGCGCCTTCGGCCGGCGCGGCCCACAGGCCCAGTTGCTCGCAGCGCCAGCGGATCACCGCGGCGGTGGCCGCCACCACGCCCGGGAAGCGCCGCGGCGCGCCGTCGGGCGGGAAGGGCATGTCGAAGGCGCGCTCCTCCTGCACGGTGGCCAGCGCGTCGAGCTTCAGCCGCACCCAGGCGGGGTCCTTTGCGCGCAGGTCCATCGACAGCGTCTTCGCGAGCGCACCCAGCCCGCGCGGCTGCTCGGCGCCGTTCACCCACACCTCGAAGGGCGCGCAGCGCCCGTCTTGCGGCAGCTCGCCGATGAAGAGCGCGAACTCGCCATGCGGGTGCCGGATCATGTAGGTCCACGCGGCGTTGCCGGCCATCAGCTCGGGCCGGCCCGGCCAGCGCAGCGAGGCCAGCACCGGCTGCGGCGGCCGCTCGATGGCCAGCCGCTGGTTGGCATGCCCCGCCGGCGCCAGCTGCAGCGGCAAGGCGGCAGGCTCCACGCTCAGCACCGAGCCCAGCACCGCGTTCGGCCGGTAGGTCGCCAGGCCCTTCAGCCCCGAGGTCCAGGCGCGCAGGTACAGGTCCTGGAAATCCGCATACGGGTAGTCGGCCGGCACGTTCACCGTCTTCGAGATCGCGGTGTCGACGAACGGCGAGACCGCGGCCACCATCTCCTCGTGGGCCTGCGCGCTCATCTCGAGCGCGGTGACGAAGGCGTCGGTGAGCGGTGCCTGCGGGCCGCGCAGGTGGCGGTACAGGCGCCAGGCGTGGTCTTCCACCGGGTACTGCTTCATGCTGCCGTCGGCCATGCGCTTGCGGCGCTGGTAGCTCCACGAGAACGCCGGCTCGATGCCGTTGCTCGCGTTGTCGGCGAAGGCCAGGCTGATGGTGCCGGTCGGCGCGATCGACAGCAGGTGCGAGTTGCGCAGCCCCTGCTTGCGGATGCGCTCCTTCAGCGGCCCGGGCAGGCGCGACGCGAAGGTGCCGCGGCTCAGGTAGAGGTCGGCGTTGAAGAGCGGGAACGCGCCGCGCTCGGCCGCCAGATCGCACGATGCGGCATACGCGCTGTCGCGCAGCAGCGTGGCGATGCGGCGCGCCTCGTCGCGCGCGGCGGCGCTGTCGTAGCGCAGGTTCAGCATCACCAGCGCATCGCCCAGGCCGGTGAAGCCGAGGCCGATGCGGCGCTTGCTGCGCGCTTCGCGGGCTTGCGCATCGAGCGGCCAGAAGCTGATGTCGAGCACGTTGTCGAGCATGCGCACCGCCAGCGTCACGAGCCGCGTGAAGCCGGCGTCGTCGAAGCGCGCGCCCGCGTCGAACGGGGTGCGCACGAAGCGCGTCAGGTCGATCGAGCCGAGGCAGCAGCAGCCGTAGGCCGGCAGCGGCTGCTCGCCGCACGGGTTGGTGGCGGTGATGGTCTCGCAGTACGACAGGTTGTTGTCGAGGTTGATGCGGTCGAGGAACAGCACGCCCGGCTCGGCGTGGTCGTAGGTGGAGCGCATGATCTGCTCCCACAGCGCACGCGCCGGCAGGCTGCGGTAGACCCACAGCCCGTCGTCGCGCTGGTGCGCGCCGGCCGCCACCTGGTGCGGGCCGGCCGCGGCGCGGTGCACCAGGTCGACCGCGGCGTCGCGCTGCACCGCTTCCATGAAGGCATCGGTGAGGCCGACCGAGATGTTGAAGTTGCTGAGGTCGCCCTTGTCCTTCGCGTGGATGAACTCCTCGATGTCCGGGTGGTCGCAGCGCAGCACGCCCATCTGCGCGCCGCGCCGCGCGCCGGCCGACTCCACCGTCTCGCAGGAGCGGTCGAACACCCGCATGTACGACACCGGCCCCGACGCGTTGGCCTGCGTGCTCGCGACCCAGGCGCCACGCGGGCGGATGCGCGAGAAGTCGTAGCCGACGCCGCCGCCGCGGCGCATCGTCTCGGCGGCCTCGGTGAGCGCGGTGTAGATGCCGGGGTGGCCGTCTTCTTCCTGCGCGATCGCGTCGCCCACCGGTTGCACGAAGCAGTTGATCAGCGTGGCGGTGAGCTCGGTGCCGGCCGCCGAGTTGATGCGGCCGGCCGGGATGAAGCCGGCCTGCAGTGCCTCGAGGAAGCGCGCTTCCCACTGGGCTCGCGATTCGGCGGGCTCCACCTGCGCGAGCGCGCGGGCCACGCGGCGCCGCACGTCGTCGGGCGTGCGCTCGTCGCCCTTCGCGTATTTCTCGAGCAGCACTTCGGTGCTGATGTCCTGGGGGAGGAGGGCGGCCGCCTTCGGGTCGGCCGCGGTCACGTGATCGGTGCTCATCGGGTCTTTCAAGTTCTCGAGTGGGAGTCGCCGCCATCCTGAACCCGGCACAAGCGCGCGTAAAGCGCCCCGGCCTCATCCATGACGGCAGCATTGTTGAGCCGGCGCAAGCCGCGGCGATCACGTCGCTTCTAGAGTCGCCCGACTTCACTTGGACGACACGATGCCGACAGAACTCTTCAATGCCGACGGGCACCAGTGCCTGATGTTCACCGACCTCTGCGACGAGGACGGCGACGCGGTGCAATCCAACCAGTTCCTGATCGTCGACCGCGGCACCGGCGCGATCATYGACCCGGGCGGCACGCTCGCCTACAACGAGCTGTACATGGCGATGACGCGTCATTTCGCGCCGCATGAACTGTCGGCGATCGTCGCCTCGCACGCCGATCCGGACATCATCGCGTCGCTCGATCGCTGGATGACGGCGACCAGCAGCGCCAAGCTGTACATCTCGCGCGTATGGGAGCGCTTCGTGCCGCATTTCTGCAAGGCGGGCAAGGTGAAGGGGCGTGTTGTCGGCATCCCGGACGCCGGGCAGCGCATCCCGATCGGGCGCCACGAGCTCGTCGCGCTGCCGGCGCACTTCCTGCACGCCGAGGGCAACTTCCAGTTCTACGACCCGGTGAGCCGCATCCTGTTCTCGGGCGACCTCGGCGCGTCGATGGGCTCGGGCGCGCAGGCGCAGCAGCCGGTCACGTCGCTGGCCGAGGTGCTGCCGCGCATGGAGGGTTTCCATCGGCGCTACATGGTGTCGAACAAGGTGCTGCGGCTGTGGGCGCAGATGGTGCGCCCGCTGCGCATCGACATGATGGTGCCGCAGCATGGCGCGCCGCTGGCCGGCCCGGCGGTGAAGGAGTTCATCGCGTGGGCCGAGGGCCTGAGCTGCGGCATCGACCTGATGACCGAGCGCGACTACAAGGTCCCGGCCTGACCGGGCCCTGCGTCCGCTGCTAGAAGCGCCAGCCGAGGCCGACGCCGACCAGCAGCGGGTCGACCTTGAAGGTGCCGAGCTTGTTGCCGGCGGCGCTCACGTCGGTGCGGATCTGCACCTTCTTCACGTCGATGTTGAGCGACAGCCAGCCTTGCCGCGGGATGTCCACGCCGGCCTGCAGCGCGAGGCCGACGCTGTGGCGGTCGATGTCGACGCCCGCCGGCAGCTCGACGGCGGAGAACTGCGTGAAGTTGACGCCGGCGCCGAGGTAGGGCGTGAAGCCCTTCATGCCGGTGACGTGATACTGGGCCAGCAGCGTCGGCGGCAGGTGCTTCAGCGAGCCGATGACCGTGCCGCCGGCCTTCACGTCGTGTTTCTGCGGGTAGGTCAGCACCAGCTCGGCGGCGATCTCGGGCGTGAAGAAGTACGAGATGTCGAGCTCGGGGATCACCTTGCTGTTGATGCTCAGGTCGAGGCCGGTGTCGTCCTTGTTGGCGCTGTCGAGGTTGACGGCGCGCAGGCGCACCAGCCACGGGCCGGTGGCTTCGGGTTGAGCCTGGGCCGCGCAGGGCACGGCGGCGAAGGCGGCAGCGGCGGCCAGCGCCAGCGTGGCGCGGGCGAACATCGAGCGGGAAGTCATGGTCTCTTTCCTGTGGTTGTGGGCGGGGGAACATCCCCCGGCGAACCATTGCAGCGCGGCATGAACGGTGGAACCTTGCCGCCGCGCAAGCTCGGACCTCGGGCAGGTGTTCACCGGGCGGTGGGCTGACGCGGGTCAATCGAGGCGTTGCGTGGACATGACGCCGTGGCGTTCGATGCCAGAATTCGTGCCACATCAAAGTACGAGCGCGGAGGAGGCGAATGACGGCACAGCGGGAACTCGTTTCGATCACGCGGACCGAGATCGACGCCCAGACGATCCAGGGATTCGTGCTGGCCTCGTCCGATCAGTTGGTCGTGCTGCAGTACGTCTGCGACTTCCGCCTGGACGGGTTGATGGTGCTCAGCACATCGGACATCACCGAGATTCGAAGCTCTGCGACGAACAAGTTCCAAACCACATTGCTCGAGCAAGACGGCCTGCTGGAGCAGGTTCCATTCGACATGACGTTCGATCTGCAGGACTGGCGCGCAATCATCAAGCAGCTTGCGCGCGCCCATCCGTTGCTCATTCTCGAGTGCGAGCATGGAGACGACCCGGATTTCATCATCGGACGCCTGGTGAAGACGACTTCTGCCGCGGCGCATGTGCGCTACTTCACCGGCGTCGGCCGATGGCTGGAGAAGCCCGACCGAGTCAACTTCTGCGACATCACCTGCTGCCAGGTCGACTCGAACTATTTGAATGTCTACCAACGGCACCTCAGCGCCACGCCGCCCACAACAGCGACAGCCCTGAACACAGCATCAGCGCATCCAGGAGCAGCGAGAACGCGCGGGGGCTGATGCGCATCACGAACGCCTTCCCGGCATAGGTTCCTGCCATCAGCGAGCTGCCGACGATGGCGCCCTGCAGCAGCGTGTCGGCCGGCAACGCACCCAGCTGCCGGAAGGTCGCGATCTTGCCGAGGTACAGCGCCAGCGAGCTTGCGGCTTCGGTGGAGATGAAGGCGCCGCCCGTCAGGCCGTAGGCGGTGAACACCGGAACGCTGAGCGGTCCGGTCGACAGCACGAGGCCCGTGAGGAAACCGATCACCGCGCCGGCTGCCGAGACCTCTCGCAAGCGCAGGCGCCGCCTCGTGCCGGCACGCCAGTGCCTGAGCACCAGCATCGCGAGGAAGAACACGCCGAGCATCGCGTCGATGACGGCCGGTCGCAGCGACAGCATCGTGCGTGCGCCGAGTGCCGCGGTGAGCGCACCCGGCAACGCATACGCCGCCACGGCCTTCCAGTCGACCTCTCGCCACCAGGCGGCGACGCGTGCGATGTTGGCCAGCACCGCGGCGACGGCCATGATGGGCACCGCCTGCTTCGGACCGTAGGCGTAGACGAGGACCGGCAACAGCATCAGCGATGAACCGGTGCCGATCACGCCGCTCACGCAGCCTGCGACGAGACCCACCGACAAGACGAAGAAATAGGAAGTCATTCAGGAGGCAGCATGCGAGATCATCGACACTGCGGCATGCCGGATCCTCGCTTGCCGCCGGCGGATTGTCCTTCCTGAAGCCAAGAGCACGTGCAGCGCATCAACGGGAACGCCATGTCCTTCGAACCGCTTGCGATCACCGTTATGTCGGTGCTGCTCCTGCTCGCAGTTCCGCCTTTGGTGTCCGCTTTCCGCACGCACTCGCTCTTCCTCGCCGATGTGGCCTTGCTCCTGGTGCCTGCGCCTGTTTTCGTTGTGGCCTTGAGCGCCTTCAATGAACCGGCGAAAACCGGCTGGGCGCCCATCGGCTTCCCATTCCTGGTGCTGGCAGCCTCGGTTGTCGGCCTCTACGTTCGCGTGCATCTTCTTCGGCGGTTCCTGCCGCCACGCGTTGCCGCAGTGGCCATGCTCGTGATGTTCGTGGTGGCAGCTGCCGTTTTTGGTGTCGTCACGCCGCCTTGGTCCGAATGAAAACCCGTCACGAGCCTGAGGGCGTCGAGTGCGGTTGCGGCGGTGCGTGCTGCGCCATCAACTCGGCCACCCAGTCGATGAACACGCGCAGCTTCGCGCTGACATACCGGTTCGGCGGAAACGCCACGTAGATCGGCATCGCATCGAAGCGCCAGTCTTCGAACAGCGGCACCAGCTCGCCGCTCGCCCGGTGGGCCTGCGACATGTAGTCCGGCAGCCAGAGCACCCCCAGGCCCGCCAGGCCGGCCGCCAAGTAGGCATTGCCATCGTCCATCGCGACCACGTACCGCCCCAGCACCTCGATGCGTTCGCCGTCGCGCTGCATCGCGTACGACAGGATCGTGCCGGTGCGCGCGCTCTTGTAGCCCACGATGCGGTGATGCGTGCCCTCGAGATCCCGCGGATGCACCGGTGTGCCCGCACGCTCGAGGTAGCTTGGCGCCGCACAGACCCGGGCCTGCAGGTCGCCCACGCGGCGTGCGATCAGCGACAGGTCGGTGAGTTCGCCGCCGCGCACGACGCAATCCACCTTCTCGCCGATCAGGTCCACCATGCGGTCGCTCACGCCCATGTCGAGCTGGATGTCGGGGTAGCGCGCGTGGAAGGCCGGCAGTGCCGGCACCAGGATCATGCGGGCCAGCGGGGTCGGCACGTCCACCCGCAGCCGGCCCCGTGGCGCCGACGAGGCACTCGACAGGCTGCTCTCGGCATCGTCCATGTCGGCCAGCAGGCGCAGCACGTGCTCGTAGTAGGCCGCGCCGTCGGCCGTGGCGTTGACCTTGCGCGTGGTGCGGTTCAGCAGCTTCACGCGCAGCCGCGCCTCGAGCTGCTGCACCAGCTGCGTCACGCTGGTCTTGCTCAGCTGCAGCGTCTCGGCCGCCTTCGTGAAGCTGCCGGTCTCCACCACGCGGGCGAATGCCTGCATCGCATCAAAACGGTCCATCGCTGCCCCCAGCCCGTCGACGATTGTTTGGATTTTCCAAACGATGATTGTCTTCGAGGCCCGTAGATCCGGGCGGCGGGGATCCCTAGAGTCACGCCATCGTGATCAATTCCAAGGAGCCATCGATGGGCAAGCGTGATGTGGTTTTTCCGGCCGGGCGCCAGTCGCTCTATGAGACGAACCGGTATTCGCCGGCGATTCGGTCCAACGGCTTCCTGTTCGTGTCGGGGC
>NZ_JBFUFP010000024.1:0-20681 GCF_056403375.1 Rhizobacter sp. P2_H2 | reverse complement strand
CTCCAGGCTCAGCGCCGCGGCGATCACGCCGAAGTTCGTCGGCATCGCGGTGCTGAGGAAGACGAACGCGATGCTCGGCAGGTTCATCGCGAGGATCAGCCACACCATCGCGCGCTTCAGCCCCAGCCATGCCGCGAAGTAGCCGCCGACGATGCTGCCGCCGATGAACGCGATCGTGCCCGCCGTGCCGTAGGCCCAGCCGACCTGGTCGGTGCTGAGGCCGAGCCCGCCCACGTCGCGCGCGGCGCGCAGGAAGATCGGCCCGATGGTCTGGATCTGCCCCTCGCTGGCGCGGAACAGGATGATGAAGAGGATCGCGAGCCAGATGCCCGGCTTGCGCAGGAAATCCTGGATCACGTGCCACAGCGTGCGGCTCACGTCGGCGGCCGAGCCGGCTTCCGAGGCCACGTTGCGCGTGCCCGGCAGCGACCACGCGTTGTAGAGCCCGAGCACCACCATCGCGGCGGCCAGCATCAGGAAGATCGCGGTCCAGGCGGCCGGCACGCCGATCGATTTCTCGAGCGAGCCGGCGAGGATCAGCAGGCCGCCCGCCGACACGAAGCGCGCGACGTTGAAGAACGCGCCCTGCCAGCCGGCGTACTCGGCCTGCGCCTTGTTGTCGAGGCTCGCGATGTACAGCCCGTCGGAGGCCACGTCGTGCGTCGCCGACGCGAGCGACACCAGCGACAGCGCGGCGATCGCGATCACGAAGAACGCCGGCAGGTGCAGCGCGATCGCCGTCAGCGCGAGCCCGCCCGCGCCGAGCAGCTGGAACACGATCACCACCGATTTCTTGCTCGGCGCCAGCTCGAGGAACGGGCTCCACAGCCACTTGATGCCCCAGGCCAGGCTCAGCACGCCGAGCCAGCGCGTGATCTGCTCGTTGGGCACCTGCATGCTGATCAGCATCTGCTGCGCGATCACGTTGACCGCGAAGAACGGCAGCCCCTGCGCGAGGTAGAGGCTCGGCACCCAGCGGATCGGCGAACCCTTCGTGGCGGTGGTCATGCGGGGGAACTCCAGAACTTCGGTGTGGATCAGCGACGGGTGTCCAGCCGCACCGGCGAGCGGCCGGGTGCGGTGGTGCGGCGTTCGAGCCAGTCGCGCAACGCGACCAGCGCCCCGGTGGCATAGCCCCAGGTGATGACGGCGGGCGCCGGGATGTCCAGCGCCTGGTACGGGTTCCACAGCACGACGTGCAGGTCGGCCCGCCACGCCTTGGCGCGCGCGTCGTAGCGGTCGCGGTGGTTCGAGACGACGACGTTCAGGCGGCCGTCGCGCGGGATGGTGGTCCAGTCGAGCTCGGCCAGCACGTCGAGCTCGACCATGTCGACGCTCGCGAAACCGCCGAACAGCTCGGCCACCTGCGCGCCCGCGAGACCGGCCTCGGAGACGCCGTCGCTCGGCACCGCGCGCTGCGTGAACACGCGCAGCCGGTGATCGCGGCGCAGCACCGGCGCGGTGCCGCGCGTCGTCAGGCCGGCGGCCCAGGCGCGGTGCATCAGGTCGTCGTCGCGCTCGTGCTGCGCCGGCGTGTAGTCGGCATGACGCACCGGGTAGCGGGCGGCCAGGCGGTCGAGCCGCGCGTTCGCCTTGGCAAGCTTCTCGGCGCCCAGGTCGCCGCTCGCCTGCGCGCGCTGGATCGCGCGGATCGCGGCCAGCTGCTCCTCCTGCGTGCCGAGCGCCATCACCATGTCGGCGCCGGCCTGCAGCGCGAGCACCGCGGCGCGGTCGTGGCCGTAGCGGTCGTGGATCGCCTTCATCACCAGCGAGTCGGTGATCACGACGCCGTCGTAGCCCCAGCTCTCGCGCAGCAGCGTGCCCAGCACGCGGCGCGACAGCGTCGCCGGGTGCTCGGGGTCGAGCTGCGGGTAGACGATGTGCGCCGTCATCATCGCCGGCGCCTCGTGGCGCAGCGCGCGGAACGGCACGAACTCCAGCGCCTCCAGCTGGGCCAGCGACTTGTTCACCTCGGGCAGGTCGCGGTGCGAATCGACGTGCGTGTCGCCATGCCCCGGGAAGTGCTTCACGCAGCAGGCCACGCCTTCGCGCAGCGAGCCGCGCATCCACGCGCCGGCCAGCTTCGTCACCGCCAGCGGGTCTTCCGAGAAGCTGCGCTCGGCGATCACCGGGTTGGCCGGGTTGTTGTTCACGTCGAGCACCGGCGCGAAGTTCCAGTTGATGCCCAGGCTCGCGAGGCCGCGCGCGACCGCCGCGCCGACCTCCTCGGCCATCGCCTCGTCGCCGGCGGCGCCGAGCGCCATCGCGGCCGGTGCCTGCGGCAGGAAGGTCGAGCGCACCACCGAGCCGCCTTCCTGGTCGATGCCGATCAGCGCATGCTCGCCCATCGCCTCGCGCAGGTCGGCGGTGAGCTTGCGCACCTCGGCCTCGGTGCCGAGGTTCCATCGGAACAGGCAGATCGCGCGGATGTGGTGCTCGCGCAGGAATGAAGCGGTCGATCCATCCAGGTTCTTGCCCGGGATGTTGACCATCACCAACTGCCCTGGATGGAACACCGTGCTCATTGCGTCCTCGTCACCTTGGCCAGGAACTTCGGTTTGTCGGGATCGAAGCCGCGCGCACGCGCCAGCGCCTCGACCATCGGGTAGAAGCTCTGCACGACCGAGATCGGGTCGAGCTCGATCGACGCGGTCTCGACGATCGGCAGGTTCGCGTGCGGCGTGCCGCCGGGCGCCGCCAGCAGCACCTTGGCGCCGCGCGCGCGCATCTCGTCGGCGAGCGCCAGCAGGCCGGCCTGCGCCGGGCCGCGCGGCGCGAAGATCAGCAGCGGGTAGCCTTCGTCGATCAGCGCCATCGGGCCGTGCTTGACCTCGGCGCCCGAGAACGCCTCGGCCTGGATCGCGCAGGTCTCCTTGAACTTCAGCGCCGCTTCCAGCGCGACCGGCAGCCCGGTGCCGCGGCCGATCACGAACAGCTTGTCGGCGTGGACCAGCGCATCGACCGCCGGCGTCCAGTCGGCATGCGCGGCGCGCGACAGCACGCCGGGCAGCGCCGACAGCGCGGCCTGCAGCACCAGGTCGTCCTGCCACGCGGCCACCGTGCGCGCGCCGGCCACCATCTGCGTGATGAAGCTCTTGGTCGCCGCGACGCTGGTCTCGGCCCCGGCGTGCAGCGGGAACACCCACTGCGCGGCCTTCGCGAGCGGCGACTCCGGGTCGTTGACGAAGGCCGCGGTGCAGGCGCCGCCGTCGCTGAAATAGCGCATCGGCGCCACCAGGTCGGGGCTCTGGCCCGATTGCGAGAACGCCATCGCCGCCAGGCCGTCGCACTGGATCTGCGACTGGTACAGCGTGATCAGCGACATCGGCAGCGAGGTCACCAGCCGGCCCATGCGCGCCATGATCAGGTAGGCCATGAAGTGGGCCGCGTGGTCGGAGCTGCCGCGCGCGACGGTCAGCACCGAGCCCGGCGGCTTGCTGCGCAGCAGCGCGCCGAAGTCGCTGTAGGCCTGGTCGTTCTCGGCCAGTTGCCGTGCGACCGCAGAGGGGGCTTCGCGGGCCTCAGCCAGCATGCGCGAGTTCAATCGAGCTTCCTTCAACATAGACGTCCGAAACAGTGAGATCGCGGTCGAGCACGACGGCATCGCCCCAGGCACCGGCGGACAAGCGCCCGCGGTCCGAGGCGCCGAGGTAGTCGGCCGCATGGGTGGAGACGCGGCGCGACGCGTCGATCAGGTCCATGTCCAGCTCGTTGACCAGGTTGCGCAGCGCCTGGTCCATGGTGAGGGTCGATCCGGCCAGCGTGCCGTCGGCCAGCCGCACGCCGCCGAGGCACTTGGTGACCTTGTGGCGGCCGAGCCGGTAGTCGCCGTCCGGCATGCCGGCGGCGGCGGTCGAGTCGGTGACGCAGTAGAGGTGCGGGATCGCGCGCAGCGCGACGCGGATCGCGCCCTTGTGCGCATGCAGCAGGTCCGGAATGATCTCGGAGTACTTCGCATGCGCGAGCGCCGCGCCGACCATGCCGGGCTCGCGGTGGTGCAGCCCGCTCATCGCGTTGAACAGGTGCGTGAAGCCGCCCGCGCCGCGCTTGAGCGCCTCGACGCCGTCCTCGTAGCTGCCCAGCGTGTGGCCGAGCTGCACGCGGAAACCCGCGGCGCACAGCGACTCGATCAGGTCCATGTTGCCGGCGATCTCGGGCGCCAGCGTGATCAGGCGGATCGGTGCCAGCTCGTTCAGGCGCGCCAGCTCGGCGGTCTGCACCGGCCGCGCGAAGTTCGGCTGCGCGCCGAGCTTGCCGCCGTTGATGTACGGGCCTTCGAGGTGCACGCCCAGCACGCGCGCGCCCTTCGGGCTGCGGGCCGAGCACACCGACTTGAGTCCGGCGAACGCGAGCTCGAGGTCGCTCATCGGCGCGGTCATCGTCGTCGCCAGCAGCGCGGTGGTGCCATGGCGCGCATGCAGCTCGGACACGCGCGCGGCCGAATCGCCGCCTTCCATGATGTCGTGCCCGCCACCGCCGTGCACGTGCAGGTCGATGAAGCCGGGCAGCACGATGGCGCCGGCCTTGTCGCGCACCTTGCGCACATCGATCGGCGTGCCCTCGACGCGCACGATGCGGCCGTCGGCCCCGAACTCGATGCGCCCGTCGACGAATCCTTGCGGGGTGAGGACCTTGCCTTGCAGGTGGGTGCTCATGCTTCTCTTCTCATTTCGGCGACGAAGTCGTAGTAGTCGCTTCGGCAATAGGAATGGGTCAGCTCGACCGCCTGGCCGGTTTCCAGGTAGCCGATCCGGGTGATGAACAGCACCGCCTGCCCGACCGGCACGCCGAGCTGCTCGGCCAGGCGCGGCTGCGCATTCAGCGCGCGGATGTGCTGCAGCGCGCGCACCGGCGCCTGGCGGGTGCTGGTCAGGTATTCGTACAGCGAGCCGTTGACCAGCTCGGGCTGCGGCAGCACGCTCTGCGGCAGCACGCTGACCTCGTAGGCCATCACGACCTCGTCGGCCAGGCGCAGCCGCTCCAGCCGTGCGACGCGCGCCCCGGGCGACAGGCCCAGGCTCAGCTGCTCGTCGGGCACCGCCGCGGTGATGCTGCGTTCGAGCCATTGCGAGCTCGGCGTGTAGCCGCGCTGGTGCAGCTCTTCGGAGAAGCTCGTCAGCCGCGACAGCGGCTGCTCGATGCGCGGTGCGATGTAGTTGCCCGAGCCGCGGCGGCGCACGATCAGGCCCTGCTCGACCAGCTGGTCGATGGCCTTGCGGGCGGTCACGCGCGACACGTCGAGCGACTCCGACAGCACGCGCTCGGACGGCAGCGCCTCGTCGGCCTGGTAGCGGCCGTCGCGGATCGCCTGCCCCAGCTTGCGAGCCAGCTGCACGTACAGCGGCGAGCTGTCGCGCGCGTCGGGCTTGAAATCGAACAGGGGTCTCTTCATCGGTCGGTCTCGACCTCGCGTCGGATCAGGGTCAGCGCGCCGGCGGCCGGCCCGTCGGCGACGGCGACGCAGCGCGCGAGCAGCGCAGGTGAAAGGCGGGGCGACAGGCGCTGGCCGACGCTGCCGAGCACCGCGAGCGGCAGCTCGCCGGCCGGGTCCAGCGCGCGGGCGATGGCCTCGAGCTCAGTCACTGCGCGCACGAGCAGTTGCGCGGCGGCCGGGTCGCTGTCTTCGGTGTCGAACACGGCCGGTGCGAGCTGTGCATACGCGAACTGGCCGGCGCGGCCGCACCAGGCCTGCAATGTCTCGGCGTCTTCGCCGCACTGGGCCCAGACGCGGCGCGCCAACGTGCCCGCCGGCAGGCGCCCGTCCATCGCGCACTGCGCGATGCGCATCGCCCGCAGGCCGAGCCAGGCACCGCTGCCTTCGTCGCCGACCGGGAAACCCCAGCCGCCGACGCTGGCGCGCGTGCCATCGGCGCGCCACACCTCGCCGATGCTGCCGGTGCCGGCCGCGAGCAGTGCGCCGGGGCGACCGCCGTGCGCGCCGACCAGCATCGCGAATCCATCGGTCTCGCCGAGCAGCTTCGCGTAACCGGGGTTCTGCGCCAGGAAGGCATCGCGCCACGGCGCATTGCTCATGCCGGACAGGCCGGCGCCGAGGGCGCACTGCGCGTGCGAGGGCCGGGCGACGCCGGCGGCATCGAAGGCACGGGCGACCGCCAGCTCGATCTGCTGCCACGCCGGCTCGATGCCCTGGCCCAGCGCCGACGGGCCGGCCTCGCCCCGCCCCAGCACCGCCCCGGCACGGCGCGCGACGAGGGCCCGGGTGCCGGTGCCGCCTCCATCCACGCCGATCAGGTATTCGATCATCGACTGCTCTCTGGCACGTTGTTCATGGGCGGGCGTCGAGCCCGCGATGAAACCAGTTTAGTACCAGCAATACCAATAAGTCAATTGGTATTAGAGTTGTCTTAGCAGCAGGATTTTTCGTTTGAATTCAAGCGCTTACATGCGCTTGTCAGACAGTGCGTCTCACGCACCAAGTCTGGAGGACCGCCCCGTTGCAGGGCGATCGAGGGCAACGATACCA
Organism: Rhizobacter sp. P2_H2; assembly: GCF_056403375.1. Lineage (NCBI taxonomy): Bacteria > Pseudomonadati > Pseudomonadota > Betaproteobacteria > Burkholderiales > Sphaerotilaceae > Rhizobacter > Rhizobacter sp. P2_H2. The sequence goes on along the minus strand of NZ_JBFUFP010000024.1, from coordinate 14,197 downwards.
GTCCAAGCCGGAACGCGCCACTGTTTTGTCACCCGGGGCGGGCCCCGGGTTTCAAGTCACTTCTTGCGGGCGTAGAGCGCCCAGAGCCGGGCCAGGTCGGCCGTGCCGTCGTTGCCCTGCACGGTCTTGAAGGTCGCSGCCGACTTGGCGTGATCACCCGCCACCAGCTGCGCGATCGCCAGGTGCAGCTTCGCGTCATCGGGCCGCTTCGTGCCCTTGGCGATGCCCTGCTGCATCAGCTCCAGCCCCGGCTTGGCCTGCCCGCCGTAGACCTGGTCCATGCCGATCGCCAGCARCTCGCCGCCGTCCTTGGCCGCCTTCGCCTCCGTCAGCGCCTGCGCCTGGCCCGCCTTCGCCTCGGCCAGCCGCTTGGCCACCAGGTCCTTCAGCCGCTTGTGCCGCTCCGCCTCCGGGCCCACGCCMAGCACCCCYGCCGCGAAGCCCTTGTCCATCGCCTGCTGCGCCTCGTTCAGGCTGCCCGCCTGCACCGCCAGCTGCACCATCTCCATGTAGTCGGCCGCCGCGCTCGTCGCACCCGTCGCSAGRCTCAGCCGGTACGTGTCCAGCGCCAACCGGTCGCTGAAGTTCGGCTTGCGCTGCAGCCGCCCCAGCAGGTCCGTCCAGTACTGCTTCTGCGGGTAGTACGTCACCAGCTTCTCGACCGCCCACACGTACGCGTTGGTGTCGTTCATGCGCTGCGTCGCGTTCGCCAGCAGCTTCAGCCGGTCTTCGGCCGGCGCCTGCCCCGCCTTCTCCGAGGCGCTGATCTCCACCTGCAGCTCGCGCGCCGCGCCGGCGAAGTCCCCGCCCAGGTACTGGCTCTGGATCAGCAGCGTGCGCACCGTGCCGCTGGTGCCGCCTTCCTTGAAGTAGCGCTGGCCCCACTGCATCGTCTTCGCGTAGTCCTTGGCACGGTACGCGGTACCGGCCAGCGACTCCAGCATGCGCAGCTTGTCGGCCTGCGCCAGCTTGCCGGTGGCCGCGAGCGCCTCGAACGATTTGCCGGCCGTGTCTGCATCGCCCGCGCCCGACGCGGCCGCGATGCGCATGCGCTCGATCGTGTAGCTCTCGCTCGCGTTCTTGTTCGGCACCGCGTCGGCGTCACGCACCTTGGCGAGCGCTTCCTTGTACTTGCCGGCCTTGATCAGGTCGCCCGCGGCCTGCAGCGGCTTGCCGATGTCCGGACGCACGGCGTCCTGTGCGTACGCGGTCGTCAGCGCCGCTGCCAGCAGCGTGGCGGCCAGCAAGGGTTTCAACTTCATGGCCATGGTGCTCACTTGATGAACTGCTCGTTGCCCACCATGCCCAGCTTGGCCACCCCGAGCCGCTGCGCACTGGCCAGCACCATCGCCACCGACTTGTACTCCACCAGCTTGTTCGGGCGGATGTGCACCTCGGGCTGATCGGCAACCGCCGCCGTCGCCGCCAGCTTCGTCTCCAGCACCGTGCGGTCCGGCACGACTTCACCGTTCCACAGGATCGTGCCGTCGAAGTCGATGTCGATCGTCACCACCACCGGGTCGCGCARCGGCGGCGGCGGGCTCCCCGTGGGCATGTTCAGGTTCACCGAGTGCAGCTGGATCGGGATCGTGATGATCAGCATGATCAGCAACACCAGCATCACGTCGATCAGCGGCGTCGTGTTCATCTCCACCATCACGTCGGGATCACCACTTCCGCCGCCGGAGCCTACGTTCATTCCCATTTGCTTGATCCTTCTCTCTGGGGTTCGGCTCAGCCGCGCGGCGGCGGTTCCGTCACGAAGCTGATCTTCTGGATGCCCGCGCGCTGGCACGCGAACACCACCCGACCCACCGACTCGTAGCGGCTCTTCTCATCGCCGCGGATGTGGATCTCCGGCTGCGGCGTCAGCACCGACACCTTCTTCAGCCGCGCCACCAGCGCGTTGTTGTCCGCCACCGCCTGCGCGTTCCAGTACACGTCGCCGTCCTTCGTCACCGAGATCTCGATGTTCTCCGGCTTCGTCACCCGCGCAATGTTGGTYTCCTTCGGCAGCGACACCGCCGCCGTCTGCGTCACCACAGGCACCGTGATCAGGAAGATGATCAGCAGCACCAGCATCACATCCACCAGCGGCGTCGTGTTGATGCTGGAGACGACCTCGTCGTCGTCCCCGTCCCCACTGCCCACGTTCATTGCCATCGCGTTGCTCCTTCGCTCAGGAGTGATCCGCGATCAGCGGCTGCCGCCGCGCAGCGTCGAGCGGCTGCCCAGCAGCACGCCGTGCAGGTCCGCCCCGAAGCTGCGCACCGACTCCATCGTCACCTTGTTGCGGCGCACCAGCCAGTTGTAGCCCAGCACCGCMGGCACCGCCACCGCGAGACCAATGGCCGTCATGATCAGCGCCTCGCCCACCGGGCCCGCCACCTTGTCGATCGACGCCTGGCCGGCAATGCCGATCGCCGTCAGCGCGTGATAGATGCCCCACACCGTGCCGAACAGCCCCACGAACGGCGCCGTCGAGCCCACCGTCGCCAGGAACGCCAGCCCGTCCTGCAGGCGGCTTTGCACGTTGTCGATCGCGCGCTGCACGCTCACGCCCACCCAGGTGTTGCGGTCGATGTTCGCCGTCAGCTCGCCCTCGTGGTGGTCACCCGCCTCGATCGCCGTCTCGGCRATGAAGCGGAACGCGCTGCCGTCCTTCAGCGTCGCGACGCCGTCGTTCAGGCTCGCCGACTTGAAGAAGSTCTTGCGCGCYGCRCGMGCCTCGCCGCTGATCTTGAAGCTCTCGAACAGCTTGGTCACCAGGATGTACCAGCTGCCCATGCTCATGATCACCAGGATGATCAGCGTGCCGCGCGCCACGAAGTCGCCTTGCGCCCACAGCGCGCTCAGCCCGTACGGGTTGTCCACCGACTCCTTCGTCACCGCGCCCGGCACCGCCACCGGCGCCGCCGGKGCWGCCACCRCGGCCGGCGCTTCAGCCGCCGGGGCCGACGCCTGCGCGTGAACGATCTGGGGCGCCACGAAGGCGGCGGAGGCAACGGCCAAGCTCAACGCGGTAGCCAGCGAGCGCAGAGAAAACAAAGACATGGTGTTTCCAATCTCTAGAGAAATTTGTGAATTCATGGCCCCGGTCAGGGCCCTCGTCGCAACGAAAGTCAGTGATCGAGCGGGATCAGCTCAGGCGTTCATTCCAGCTTGTAGCCAAACGGCACCTGCACCAGCACGTCCTTGCCCTGGCCCTGGCACTTGTATTCGCTCACCAGCCTCAGGCTGTTGCGCGCAAAGACCGGGTGCGTCGACTTCAGCACCTTCATGTCCTTGACCTCGCCACTGGCACTCAGCGTGAACTGGATCAGCACCTCGCCCTTGTCCAGCCCCTGGCGGATCGCCTCGCGCGGRAACCCCGAGTCGCCCATCACCGTCGAGTAGTTCGAGCACACYACCGCGGCCGACACCGGCGCCGGCGGCGCTGCAGGCGCAGGCGCYGCGGCAGGCGGCGCCACRGGCGCCATCGGTGCGGCCGGCGGCGGCACCGGCGTGCTCGCCGTGATCGTCGGCTGCGCCGGCGGCGGCACCGCCACCTGCACCTCCGGCGGCGGRATGAACGGCGGCGGCGGCGCCTCCAGCTTCGGCGGCGGCGGCACCACCACCTCCGGCGGCGGTGGCGGCTTCTTGATCTCTTCGATCACCTTCGTCTCGATCGGCGCGCGAACCACGTCGACCACCTTCTTGGCCAGCCCCGTCAGCAACGCATACACGATCGCCGCGTGAAACAAAATGACAAACCCGATCCCGACGATGTGACGCCGGGGATCGCGTTGTCGCTGCGAAAAATTCATCGGACGCGAACTCCTGTGCAGATAAAGGGCCTGCGCGGCTTAGGCAAGCAGCGTGCCTGCAACAAGTACATGGCACAAAACGACCCATTAGGTACCAGTTTAGTACCAGTAATACCACCCGTCAATGCGGGCAAAACCCGAGGAAAAACCCGGAAAATCGCTTTCCTGACAAGAGGTTACGTTTTCAGCTTGCTCGCCGGGAAGCTCCCTCGAACAGGCTTCCGTGCTGGCTTGGCGTCATTCGCCAGGGCGAAAAATACCACTGTCAGGCCAGAAGAATTCACGGGGTTTTCGATTGTTTCCCCGAACAAAGCACCGTGTTGGGTCACGGCGCCCAACTTCATGCCGCCTGCAGTTCGCGCCGCATCGCATCGATGACAGCCTGGTAGTCGGGGTGGCCGAAGATCGCGCTGCCGGCGACGAAGGTGTCGGCGCCAGCATCGGCGACGCGGCGGATGTTGTCGACCTTGATGCCGCCGTCAACCTCGAGCCGGATGTCGCGCCCGCTGGCGTCGATCAGGCGGCGCGCCTGCTCGATCTTCTTCAGCGCCATCGGGATGAAGCTCTGGCCGCCGAAGCCGGGGTTCACGCTCATGATCAGCACCTGGTCGATCTTGTCGATCACGTACTCGAGCACCGACAGCGGCATCGCCGGGTTGAAGACGAGGCCGGCCTTGCAGCCCTCGGCCTGGATCAGCTGGATCGTGCGATCGACGTGCGTGCTGGCATCGGGGTGGAAGGTGACGGTGGTCGCGCCGGCCTTGCAGAACGCGAGCGCGAGCGGGTCGACCGGCTGCACCATCAGGTGCACGTCGAGCGGCACCGGCGTGCCGTCGGGGCGCACCGCGTGCCGGCGCACGGCCTCGCAGATCATCGGCCCGAAGGTCAGGTTCGGCACGTAATGGTTGTCCATCACGTCGAAGTGGATCCAGTCGGCGCCGGCGGCGATGACGTTGCGCACCTCCTCGCCGAGGCGGGCCAGGTCGGCCGACAGGATGCTGGGGGCGATGCGGAAGGTGGTCATGCGGTACTGCCGGGCTGTCGCGGAAGGGCGGGATTTTAGGCGGGCCACGAACCTGCCATGCCCGGCTCCTAGAATCCCCGTCCATGGCCCATCCTGAATTCACCTGCTCGGTCGTCGTGCGTCACCTGCCCGAGCAGTCGAACGCCGCCACCGGCCACTACGCCTTCGCCTACACGATCACGGTGCGCAACAGCGGCGATGTCGCGGCGCAGCTGATCGCGCGGCACTGGGTCATCACCGACGGCCAGGGGCGCGTCGAGCAGGTGCGCGGCCTGGGCGTCGTCGGCCAGCAGCCGCTGCTGCAACCGGGCGACAGCCACGAATACACCAGCTGGACGCGGCTGGCCACGCCGCAGGGCAGCATGCGCGGCACCTTCTTCTGCATGACCGAGGACGCGACGCCGTTCGATGCGCCGGTGCCGGAGTTCGGCCTGTCGCTCGCGTCGACGCTGCACTGACGGCCGGCGCGATGTTCGGGCGGAAGAAGGCGTCGTCGAAGGCGCAAGGCAAGGCCCGGCCGGGCCCGTGGGACCTGAGCGCGCTGCTGAACGCGGCCGACGCCTCGGCTTCGCTGCCGGAGCGCCACCTGTGGCTGATCCGCCTGCTCGAATGGCTGCGCCATGCGACGCTGCCGGCCGACGCGGCATCGACCACCGCCACGCCGATGCCGCTGCTGCGCCTGCGCCACCTGCTGAACGTGCTGGAGCGCCACCCCGAGCACCAGGCCGAGATCGCGGCGCTGCTCGCGCGCTTCTGGCGCGAGGTGGACGTGGCGGCGCTGCTGGCCGACTTCGGCTTCTCGCCGCGCCGCGACCTGTCCGGCGAACTCGGTCAGCGCTTGCGGCTGCGCCTGCTGCCCGGCACGCCGGCCACCACCGACCTGGCCGAGCTGTTCGGCCTGCTGTTCCCGCAGCCGAGCGATGCACTGTGGCTCGATGCGCTGGACGACCCGACGCTCGAGCGCCTGACCGCGCTGCTCGCCCCCGCGGCGGCAGCCTCGGCCGCACCGGCCTCCATCGGGCCGAACTGGCGCGCCCCCTTCCTCGACGCGATAACCTTCCTGGCCAGCGCGATCCGCGCGACCGGCTTCACGCCGACAGTGCGCCAGCGCATGAGCCCCGAGCTGCTGGTGTCGCAGCCGTTCCGCCAGCTGGCGCTGGTGGCCGAGCAGATCCGCGCGCACGCCGAGGGCGGCGACACGCCGGCGCTGCTGCGCGAGGCGCAGTACCTGCGCGCGCTGCTCGACACCTGCCGGCGCTGCGCCGACAGCGTGCACCTGCACCTGGAGGCGCACGGCGTGTCGGTCGACGTGGTGTTCGCCGTCGAGCAGCTGCGCGAGCGCACGCAGCGCATCGAGGAGCTGCTGATCTGCGTGCTGAGCCCGGAGCCCGGGCGCGACATCACGCGCCTGACCGCCGCGCTGGTGCGCACCGCCGAGGAGCGGCGCAGCATCCGCGCTCTGTTCGCGCGGCACTACTCGCTGCTCGCGCGCAAGGTGGCCGAGCGCAGCGCCGAGACCGGCGAGCACTACATCACCCGCGACCGCAGCGAGTACCGGCAGATGCTGCGCGCCGCGGCCGGCGGCGGCGCGGTGCTGGCCGGCACCACGTTCATGAAGTTCTTCGTGCTGGCGCTCGGGCTGTCGACCTTCTGGGCCGGCTTCTTCGCGGGCGTCAACTACGCCGGCAGCTTCGTGCTGATCCACCTGATGCACTGGACGGTGGCGACCAAGCAGCCGGCGATGACCGCGCCGGCGATGGCGGCCCGGCTCGACGACGTGTCGAACGACGCGGCGGTGGAGGGCTTCGTCGACGAGGTCGCGCACCTGATCCGCTCGCAGGCGGCCGGCATCCTCGGCAACCTCGCGCTCGTGACGCCGCTGGTGCTGACGGCGCAGTTCGCGTGGGCGGCCGCGTTCGGCGCGCCACTGATCGGCGCGAAGGACGCGCAGCACGTGCTGGACACGCTGTCGCTGCTCGGGCCGACGCCGCTGTACGCGGCCTTCACCGGCGTGCTGCTGTTCGCCAGCTCGATCATCGCGGGCTGGGTCGAGAACTGGTTCGTCTGGCACCGGCTCGACAGCGCGATCGCGTGGAACCCGCGCATCGTCGCGCGGCTCGGGTCGGCGCGCGCGCAGCGCTGGTCGCTCTACTGGCGCAACAACATCTCGGGGCTGACCGCGAACATCTCGCTCGGGCTGATGCTCGGCCTGGTGCCGGCGGTCGCGAGCTTCTTCGCGCTGCCGATCGAGGTGCGGCACGTGACGCTGTCGACCGGGCAGCTCGCCGCGGCGGTCGGCGCGCTCGGCTTCGACATCCTGCACCAGGCGCCGTTCTGGTGGTGCCTGGCCGGCATCGCGGTGACGGGCGGGCTGAACCTCGCGGTGAGCTTCTTCCTCGCGTTCAAGGTGGCGCTGCGCTCGCGCGGCATCCGGCTCACCGACCGCAGCCGCATCTACCGCGCGATCCGCCGGCGGCTGTGGCAGCGGCCGGGGTCGTTCATCGTGCCGCCGAAGGGCTGACCGCGACGGTCGTCAGCGGTCGTCGTCGCGACGCTCGCCCTTCTTGCGCCCCGAGAACATCGTCCACCACACGATCAGCAGCAGCACCGCGAGCGCGCCCAGCGCTTCGAGGAGAATCAGACCCATGACGATGTTCCCTGGCCGCGGCCGCTGGTGGATGGCGGCGGCGATTCTAGGCGCGCTCGCCGGCTGCGCGAGCCTGCAATACCCTCCCGTGGCGCCGGTTCCGCCGGAGCCGGCCGCCAATGCGCCGGCCTCCTCGACCCCGCCGACCACCACGCCCTCGCTCCCCGGCGACAAGCCGCCGGTGCTGACGCGCGCGCGCAGCCGCTGGGTCGGCGCCGCCTGGACCGACCTGCCCGGCTGGGAGTTCGACAGCACCGCCGAGCTGTGGCCCGCGCTGCTGCGCAGCTGCGAGAAGCCGGGCCCCGACTGGACCAAGCTGTGCGCCGACGCGCAGAAGCTCAGCACCATCACCGACGGCAGCGTGCGCGTATTCCTGCAGAACCGCGTGCAGCCGTGGCGCGTCGAATCGCTCGAGGGTGCGACCGAGGGCCTGATGACCGGCTACTACGAGCCGCTGGTCGAGGCGAGCCGCGTGCCGCGCGGCGCCTTCCGCATCCCCCTGTACGCACCGCCGGCCGACCTGGCCGCGCGCAAGCCCTACTGGACGCGCCAGCAGCTCGACACCGTGCCGGCCGCGAAGGCCGCGCTGCGCGGCCGCGAGCTGGCGTACATCGCCGACCCGCTCGACGCGTTGGTGCTGCAGATCCAGGGCTCGGGCCGGCTGCAGCTGACCGAGGCCGACGGCACCCGCAAGCTGCTGCGCGTCGCGTTCGCGGCGCACAACGACCAGCCGTACAAGTCGGTGGGCCGCTGGCTGGTCGACCAGGGCGAGCTGACGCTGGAGCAGGCCTCGTGGCCGTCGATCAAGGCCTGGGCGCGCAAGAACCCGAAGCGGCTCCACGAGATGCTGTGGGCCAACCCTCGGGTGATCTTCTTCCGCGAGGAGCCGCTGCCCGATCCGCAGCTCGGTCCGAAGGGCGGCCAGGGCGTACCGCTGACGCCGGGGCGCTCGATCGCGGTCGACACGCAGAGCATCCCGTACGGCACGCCGGTGTGGGTCGACGCGACCGAGCCGCTGAGCGCGACGCTGCTGCGCCGCGCGGTGATGGCGCAGGACACCGGCACCGCGATCACCGGGGCGGTGCGCGCTGATTACTTCTGGGGGTGGGGTGATACCGCCGAGCAGCAGGCGGGTCGGATGAAGCAGCCGCTGCGGCTGTGGGTGTTGTGGCCCCGCTCCTGACGTGAAATAGACCCGGATCGACCTCCGGGTGCGGCCTTCGCAGCAACCGCTGGTGTAAGCCCAGCAAACCGCCCGCGCAACGCGGACTGCGGTCATAACGAACTGCCAAACGCTTTGTTCCCGCCGCCCGCGCGGCTGTCCACACTGCGCCTTCGCACCTTCACTTCCGGATCACCCCGATGAGCTCGTCTTCGTTCCTGCGCCGCGCGCTGCTGCTGGCCGCATCGATCTTCGTCGCCACCGCCGCCTGCGCGCAAGGCGGCGCCGCCACCGACAGCCCGTACGGCCTGCAAGCCCTCTGGACGCAGAGCGACGGTGTCGCCAGGACGGTGCTCGTGATCCTCGCGGTGATGAGCATCGGCAGCTGGTACGTGATCATCACCAAGCTGCTCGAACAACTGCGCATCGGCGGCCATGCCAAGCGCGCCGCACGCGACTTCTGGAACGCCGGCACGGTGCAGGCCGGCGCCACGCAGCTGGCCGAGCGCAGCCCGTTCCGCTTCATCGCCGAAAGCGGCCTCGCCGCGACGAAGAAGCACAGCGGCCTGCATGCCAAGGTCGACTTCAACGACTGGGTCGACCTCGCCGTGCACCGCGCGACCGAACGCGTGCAGCGCAGCCTGTCGTCGGGCCTGAGCTTCCTCGCGACGGTCGGCTCGACCTCGCCCTTCATCGGCCTGTTCGGCACCGTCTGGGGCATCTACCACGCGCTCACCGCGATCGGCATCGCCGGCCAGGCCTCGATCGACAAGGTGGCCGGCCCGGTCGGCGAGGCGCTGATCATGACGGCCATCGGCCTCGCGGTCGCGGTGCCGGCGGTGCTCGGCTACAACTGGCTGCTGCGCCGCAACAGCGCGGTGATGGACGAGGTGCGCGATTTCTCGGGCGAGCTGCATTCGGTGCTGCTGTCCGGCCAGCCCGCCTGAGGGTCGCGCGATGGCGATGAACCTGGCCGCCCCGGGCGGCGGCGGTGAAGAGCAGGTGGTGGCCGCGATCAACACCACGCCGCTGGTCGACGTGATGCTGGTGCTGCTGATCATCTTCCTGATCACGATCCCGGTCGCGAACTTCTCGGTGCCGGTGGAGCTGCCGAAGCGCAGCAACGCGCTGCGCGAGAGCACGCCGAAAGACGTGGTGATCTCGGTCGATGCGCAGGGCGGCACCTTCTGGTTCGATGCCCGCATCGCCGGCCGCGACGACCTGCAGCAGCGGCTGAAGAGGATCGCGGCGCAGACCCCGCAGCCCGAGGTGCACATCCGCGGCGATGCGCGCGGCGACTACGCGCCGGTCGGCCGCATCCTGCTGGCCTGCCAGCGCGCCGGCATCCTGAAGGTCGGCTTCATCACCGAACCGCCGCCGAGGGGATGAGCGCGATGCAACGCACGAAGAAGACACGCCGCACGCTGGTCGTCGAGGAACCGGTGGCCGACATCAACACGACGCCGCTGATCGACGTGATGCTGGTGCTGCTGGTGATGCTGATCATCACGATCCCGATCCAGCTGCACAACGTGAACCTGCAGCTGCCGGTGGGCACGCCGCCGGTCAGCGCAGTGAAGCCCGAGGTCGTGACGATCGCGATCGACGGCGCGAGCACGGTGCACTGGAACGGCACGCCGCTGCGCGATGCGCGCGAGTTGCAGGCGCGGCTGCAGGCCGCTGCCGCGCAGGCCGAGCCGCCGGAGCTGCACGTGCGCCCCGATGCGCACACCAAGTACGACCGCTTCGCCGAGGTGATGGTGGCCGTCGACCAGGCCGGGCTGCACCGCATGGGCGTCGTCGGCAGCGAGCAGTTTGAATGACAACCAGGGAGCCTTCATGAGCGCCGTACTTCCCCCGTCGGGCGGCCTGCGGGCCCGCGACGACAACCCTTCGTACCGGGAGGCCGGTCCGCGCCGTGGCGCCGGCCTGGCCGCAGTGCTGGGCCTGCACGTGCTGATCGCGTATGCACTGGCATCGGGCCTGGCGCGCGAGGCGGTCGAGGTGATCAAGAAGCCGATCCAGATGAGCATCGTGCCGGAGGCGCCGCCCCCTCCGCCGCCGCCACCTCCACCGAAAGTCGAGAAGATCCAGCCGGCGCCGAAGCTGCCGGCCCCGCCACCGCCGGCCTACATGCCACCGCCGGACGTGACGCCAGTGGCCGCACCGGAGCCGCAGATCACCGCGGTGCAGGCCGAGCCGCCGAAGGAGCCGGTGGTGATCGCAGCGCCTGCGCCGCCGGCCCCGGAGGCGAAGCCGGTGGTCGCGAAGCAGGAGATCAGCCTCGCGTGCCCGGGCTACCAGGGCGTGCTGGAACAGGTGCTGGCCGATGCGTTCGACCGCGTCGGCATCGTCGGCGCGGTGCGCACGCGCCTCACGGTGCGCGGCAGCCAGGTGGTCGACGCGGTGCCGCAGTCGGGGCCGAAGGAGTACTACAAGTACGTGCAGGGCGCGGTCAAGCGCATGAAGTGCTCGGCCGGTGGGGCCGAGGAGGTGCAGGTGGTGCTGGACGTGCTGTTCAAGCGTTGAGCCCGTTTGCGCTCAGTCGAGCGCGAAGCAATAGAACAGCCCCGCACCCCCGGTGCTCACCAGGTTCTCCTGCCCGCACCCCCGGCTCGCATGCGCCGAGTTCCACGAGCTGTTCCCGCCGCCCGTGCGATCGAAATGCCCGACCTGCGCCGAGCCGTCGGCCGCGCTGCTGCCGTAGTTGCGGCAGGTGTGGTCCGCCGCATCGGCGAATGCGCGCCCGTCCGGCTGCGAGCCGGTCAGGATGTCGTGCTGGTTCGGCTTGTCGCCCGAGCCCTTCACCGGCTCGTTCTTCTCGGTGAACACCGTGTTGCGCGTCAGGTTGCTGCCCAGCCGCGCCAGCTCCAGCGTGTCGCCGTGCAGGTGCGCCAGGTCGCGCGCCACCACGGCACCGCGCGCATTGGTCCACGGCCCCGCGCCGATGCGGTCGCGCGCATTCACCGCCGGCTGGCCGTTCGCCTCCTGCGTGCTCAGGTAGGCCCGCCAGGTTTTCGCGCCGTTGCCGACGGCGCTCGCCAGCTTCCTGCAATGCGCATCGGCGCCGGCCAGGCCGCCGAGGTCGGCCCCCTTGCCGAGGCCTTCGCTGGTCACGAAGAACGTGAACGCCTTGGGGGGTTCGGCCGGGCGCGGTGCCGAGGCGGCCGTCTGGGCCTGCAGCGGCCCGATGGCCGCGCAGGCCAGCGCGGCCAGAAGTTTCTTCTGGTGATGGATCATCTGGTTCTCCTCGTTGGATCAGTTCGCGTTGCGGAAGTCGTCGTGGCACGACTTGCACGAGCGCGCGAGCTTGCCGTGCTGCTCCTTCACCGCCGCCGCATCGCCCGCCTGCGCGACGCGCAGCAGTTCATTGGCCTCCTTCGTGAAGGTCGCGTTCAGCTCGGCCACGCGCTGCGTGTCCTTGAACAGCTCGGCCTTGGCGGTGGTGTCATGCCAGCCCTTGCCGGCTTCGGTGCCGGGCGTGAACAGCGTCAGCAGGTTGGTGTTGGCCAAGGCCGCGATCGCGCTCGCCGACCGGACGACCTCGTCCTTGTTGTAGCTGCCGTCCACCGAAGCCTTGATGCGCGCAGTGTTCAGCGCGATCACCTGGAAGGCCGACTGGCGCCAGCGGATCTGGTTCTCGGGCTTCGGCGCCTGCTGCGCCCAGACCGTGGTCGTGACGGCGATGACGCCGAGCGCCACAACGGTTGCAATGCGAATGCTCGTGGGTTTCATCATGGTGAGAGGTGGTGCAAGGTCATGAGAAGAAGGGGAATCACTTGAAGGGCTTGTGCGGGTCGTGGCAGTCGTTGCAGGCCTGGGCGATGCGCCGCGCGGCGCCACCCGCCCGCTCGTAGTCGCCGGCCTCCAGCAGCGCTGCGATCGACGCCGCGAGCTCGCGGCCCTCGGTCGAGACCCGCAGCGCATCGGCGGCCGGCATGTCGTCGCGGAAGAAGGCTTCCATCAGCGCATACAGCCGCTCGATCTCGCGGGCCTCGGCGCGCGCGGCCGCCGCATCCTGGCGCGCGATGCTCTTCTGCACCGCGACGCTGGACTTGTCGATCGCGCGCATCCAGACGTCGAACTCCAGCACGCTGGCCGCGAACGCAGGCGCAGCCAGCCCCGCGGCCACGAGGGCCGCGATGAGACAGGTCGGGGCTTTCATTTGTGCTTGTAGACCTCGTGGCAGGTCTTGCACGAGCGCACCAGCAGGCCGAGCGTGTCCGACGCGGCGTCGTAGTCCTCGCTCGCCAGTGCGCGCCGCAGCTCGCTCGCCAGCGCATGCGTCTTGCGCGAGAAGCCGACCGCATCGGCCGCGTCGCCCTTGGCTTCGTAGTAGCCCTGGACCTGCGCGAACCAGTCGACCAGCTGCTGCGCCTCGGCGGCAGCGGCCTCCTTGTTCTTCAGCGAGACATTCGAGTCCAGGCTCCTGGTCGTGTCCTCGATGCCGCGCATCAGGTCGCCGTCCAGCGAGAAGGCCGCGGACGCCGCCGCACCGGCGACCAGCAACCCGGCCAACAGCGCGGCCAACAGCGCGGAAAGTCGCTTCGGCTTCAGACGAGGATCTCCTTGACGACATCGCCGAACACCGAGGTCGGCTTCTCGGAACGCCCCTGGTTCAGGAACGTGATCTTCTTGTGGTCCAGCCCCAGCTGGTGAAGGATGGTCGCCTGCAGGTCGTAGGTGTCGACCACGCCGCTCACCGCGCGCAGCCCGATCTCGTCGGTGGTGCCGTGCGTGCCCGGCTTGATGCCGCCACCGGCCAGCCAGCTGGTGTAGCCCCAGGGGTTGTGGTCGCGACCGTCGCCGCTCTGGCCATATGGCGTGCGGCCGAACTCCGAGGTCCAGACGACGAGCGTGCTCTCCAGCAGCCCGCGCGACTTCAGGTCGGCCAGCAGGCCGGCCACCGGCTTGTCGACCTGCTTGCACATCACGCCGTGGTTCTTCTCGAGGCCGTTGTGCGCATCCCAGCTGTCCACGCTGTTGTCCGGCGCGCCGGAGATGCAGTGAACGAAGCGCACGCCGCGCTCGACCAGCCGGCGCGCGCGCAGGAGCGCGGTGCCGTACTCGTCGGTCTCCTTCTGGCCGATGCCGTACAGCTCCTTCGTCGCCGCGGTCTCCTTGCTCATGTCGACCGCCTCGGGCGCCGAGCTCTGCATGCGGAAGGCCAGGTCGTACGAGCGGGTGCGCGCCTGCAGCTCGGTGTCGTTCGGGAAGCCCGCCGACTGGTGCTCGTTCAGCGACTTCAGCAGCGCCAGCGTGTTGCGCTGCTCGGCCTCGCTCAGGTTGGCCGGCCGCGCCAGGTGCAGGATCGGCGAATCGCCCTGGCGGAAGGCCGTGCCCTGGTAGGCCGCGGGCAGGAAGCCCGAGCTCCAGATCACCTGGCCGCGCCCGCCGCCGGCCGCGCCCTTGCCGGTCGGCAGCACGACGAAGGCCGGCAGGTCCGGGTTGGACGAACCAAGCGCGTACTGCACCCACGCCCCCAGCGCCGGGCGCCCCGGCACCAGGCCGGCGGTGTGCAGCTTCAGCGACGAGATCACGTGCGTGCTGCCTTCGGT
>NZ_JBFUFP010000023.1:0-21276 GCF_056403375.1 Rhizobacter sp. P2_H2 | reverse complement strand
GGCCGAGGCAGCGAGCCCGGCGCGCAGCCCGCCCGGCCCGTCGGCCAGCCAGCCGACCAGGCTCGGGCCGACGATCTGCCCGGCCGCGAACACCGTCGTGAAGGCGGCGATGCCCGCCGGCCACGCGGCGGCCGGCAGGTTGTGCCGCACCAGCGCGGTGGTCGATGCGACGACCGACAGGAACACGCTGCCGAACAGCGCGCCCGAGACGAAGCCGGCCAGCGGGTGCGCGCTGACCACCGGCAGCAGCGTCGCGACCGCGAGCAAGGCGTTCAGCAGCGCCATCGGCTGCCCGCCGCGCCAGCGCTGCAGCAGCCCGGCCCACAACCACGATGACGCGATCACGCCGAGGCCGAGCAGCGCATAGAACACCGTGATCAGCCCGCTGCCCAGCTGCTGCTCGCGCAGCAGCGTCACCGAGAAGGTCATGTAGCCGATGTAGCCGAGGCCGAACAGCGTGTACGACGCGAGGCCGAACATGAAATCGCGCGCCTGGAAGCCGGTGCGCGCCGACGCCGGTGCCGGCGTGGCATCGAGGCCGCGTGTGCCGCCTGCGGTGAGGGCGGTCGCGATCAGCGCCACGGCGCCCAGCGCGATCCAGGCCCATTGCCAGGCATGCGATTGCGACAGCGCGACCAGCGGCGGCACCAGCAGCGCCGACGCGACGATGCCGACGCCGGTGCCGCCGTAGTAGATCCCGAGGACCAGCCCGGAACGCGCCGCACCATCGCTGCCGACCAGGCGCGCCGCCATCAGCCCGCCGGAGATGAACGCGGCGGCGCTGGCGATGCCGGTCGCGAGGCGCAGCGCGTACAGCGCCGCGTCCGAGGTAACGAGGCCGTGCGCCACCAGCATCACGCCCGCCGCGGCGCTGCCGGCCAGCAGCACGCGCCGCGCGCTCAGGCGCGCCAGTGCCAGCGGCGTGGCCAGCGCGCCGAGCAGGTAGCCCGCGGCGTTGACGGTGTTCATCGCGCCGGCGGTGAGGTAGCTCCAGCCCAGGTCGGTGCGCATCGCCGGCAGCAGCAAGGCGTACGAGAAGCGCGCCAGGCCGAGCGATACCGCGGCGGCCAGGGCCAGCGCGGCGGCGGTGCGCAGGGTCGAGGGGGTGGGGGAGCTCATCGCGGTGCATTGTGCCCAGCCTCGTCCTACAGCGTCGCGGGCAGCCGGCCGATGGGCGCGGCGCGCGCGCCGCGGTGCAATGCCGCATGCACAAGCGCTTCGATGTCGACTGCGAGCTGAGCTACCAACTGGCGGGCCCGGCGGACTTCCTGTTCCAGCTGCATGCGCTCGACGGCATGGACCAGCGCGTGCTGAGCGAATCACTGGAGGTGGAGCCGGCGGTGCGTGTGCACGTCTACGAGGATCCGGCGGTCGGCCACCGCTTCGCGCGCCTGTCGGCCGGCGCGGGCACGCTGCGGCTGCAGTACCGCGCCCGCGTGGAACGCCGGCCGGTGCCGGTGGACCTGGCCGCAGCCGAGATGGCGATCACCGAGCTCCCCGACGAGGTGCTGCACAACCTGATGCCCACGCGCTACTGCGAATCCGACCTGCTGTCGCATGCGGCGATCAAGATCTTCGGCGAGCTGCCGCGGGGCGCGATGCGGGTGCAGGCGATCTGCGACTGGCTGCACGACAACGTCGACTACCAGCTCGGCTCGAGCACCGCGACGACGACCGCCTGCGACGTGTTCCGCAACCGGGCCGGCGTGTGCCGCGACTTCGCGCACCTGGGGGTGACCTTCTGCCGCGCGCTCAACATCCCGGCGCGGCTGGTGGTCGGTTATGCGCGCTTCGACGAGCCGCCACCGGACTTCCATGCGCTGTTCGAGGCATACCTGGGTGGGCGCTGGATGATGTTCGATGCGACCCGGATGTCGCCGGTCGACGACCTGGTGCGCATCGCGATGGGGCGCGATGCCAAGGACGTGGCCTTCGCGACGATCTTCGGGCCGGCGACGATGACGGCGATGCGGCCGGATGTCGCGCCGGTGACAGCCACGGGTGCGGATGCCCGGACCCCGGGTGATCCGTCTGCGTGAGCGTGTGGAACCGTGCGCAGCGAGGCGTTACCAAGCGGCCTGTTGCCGTTGAACGGAGCGCCGGATGACTTCGCTGACCACCGACCGCTGCACCCTTGCATGCGCCCCTGCCACGAGACCGGCAGGCTTGTCCGCGGAGGCCTCGTTCCTGCGGATCGTTCAGGCCGTGCAGCAGAAGGAGCGGCTTGCCGCCAGCGGACTGGGCTTCCGGCGGTTCGACCCGACGGCACCCGGCACCCATCACGGGGGCCACGCGCAGGGTTCTGTACGATGACGAGGCCGGGGCCCCTCTGCCTCTTCACCTGACAGGCTGCGTCATGTCCATCTCCTCGATGAAATCGCTGTTCGCCTACAAGGCCTGGGCCAACGCGGAGTTGTTCGCACTGCTGCGGACCCTTCCCGCGGAGCAGGCCGATGCGCTCCACCTGTGCCTGCGGACGCTGAACCACATCTACGTGGTGGACCGGATCTTCCGTGCGCATCTCGGCGGCGAGGCCAGGCCGTTCGACGCCACGAACACCAAGGACACGCCGTCGCTGGCGCAACTGCAGGCCGATGTGGCGGCGACGGACGCGTGGTATGTCGCCTACGCGTCGGGGCTGTCCGAGGCGGCGTTGTCCGAGACCCTGGGCTTCACCTTCACCGATGGCGATGCCGGGCGCATGTCCCGCGAGGAGATGCTGCTGCACGTCATCACGCACGGCGGCTACCACCGCGGCAACGTCGGGCAGGTCCTCAAGTCGATCTCCGTCGCGCCGCCGCGCGATCTGTACACCAAGTTCCTGCACACGAGCGAGCCGGCGCGAAGGGCGGGCTGAACCCGCCGTCAGACGGGTTCGCCGACTTCGTTCTCGGCCAGCCAGCGCCGCCGGTCGCGCGCCGGCGGCGCACCGAACATCCGCCCGTACTCGCGCGCGAACTGCGAGGCGCTCTCGTAGCCGACCTGGTGCGCCGCGCTCGACGCATCGATGCCGCCCGTGAGCAGCAGCCGGCGCGCCTCCTGCAGGCGCAGCTGCTTCTGGAACTGCAGCGGGCTCATCGCGGTGACCGCCTTGAAGTGGTGGTGGAACGACGACACGCTCATGTGCACCTCGCGCGCGATCTCGTCGATGCGCAGCGCGTGCGCGAAGTTCGTGCGCAGCCGCGCGATCGCCTTCGCGATGCGCTGCGTGTGGCTGTCCTGCAGCGCGAGCTGGCGCAGCCGCGCACCTTCGCCGTTCATCAGCAACCGGTACAGGATCTCGCGCTTGACCAGCGGCGCGACGATCGCGATGTCGGCCGGCGCATCGAGCAGATTCAAGAGCCGCAGCACCGGCTCGAGCACCGGCAGCCCGATGCGGTTCACGTAGATGCCGCGCGCCGGCCCGGCGTGCGCGGCGGCGGGCAGGCGTTCGTCGCGGATCAGCTCGCCGATCTCGGCGACGTCCAGCGACAGCCGCAGGCCCAGGTAGGGCAGCGTGTCGCTCGCGACGCGCACCTGGCCGACCACCGGCAGGTCGACCGAAGTCACCAGGTAGTGCAGTGCGTCGTAGGTGTGGATCTCGTCGCCGACCATCACCTGCTTGGAGCCCTGGGCGATCAGCGCCAGCGCCGGTTCGTAGACGTGGTGCTTCGGCCCGCCCGGGTTCGCGATGCGGTAGACGATGAGGCCGGGCACCGGCGTCTGCACGACGCCTTCCGTGCCGGCGGTCGCGCGGTTCAGCATGCCGACCAGCGAGCGGCGGGCGTCGTCGAGTTCGAGGGGGTCGTCCATGGCGGCGTCGCGTGTGCGTGAGGGGGCGTGGAGGATCGGGTGCGTCGCAGCTTAGCGCTGTCCACGCGCACCTGCACCACGGCGCCGAGCGGTCTGGAGAAATGGGCAAGAACTCTGCAGGAACGTGCTGGCGCGGCGGCGGCCGGCGGCTGGACACTGCCGCCCTGGCCCCGCCTCCCGGGGCAACGTCACAAGGAGCTGGACATGCAACATCGCAAACTCGGCCGCACCGGCCTGTTCGTCTCGGAACTGTGCCTGGGCACGATGACCTTCGGCGGCTCGGGCGGCATCTGGAGCCAGATCGGCAAGCTGCAGCAGGACGAGGCCGATGCGCTGGTGGGCCGCGCGCTCGATGCCGGCATCAACTTCATCGACACCGCCGACGTCTATTCCGAAGGCCTGTCGGAGCAGATCACCGGGCAGGCGCTGCGCAACCTGAAGGTGCCGCGCGACAAGGTGGTCATCGCCACCAAGGTGTTCGGCGAGACCGGCGCCAAGGGCGTCAATTCCTCGGGCATGTCGCGCTTCCACATCATGGACGGCGTGAAGGCGAGCCTGAAGCGCCTGCAGCTGGAGCACATCGACCTGTACCAGATCCACGGCTTCGACCCGTCGACGCCGATCGACGAGGCGGTGCACGCGATGGACACGCTGGTGCAGCAGGGGCATGTGCGCTATGTCGGCGTGTCGAACTGGGCGGCGTGGCAGATCGCGAAGGCGCTGGGCATTGCGGAGCGCGACGGCAAGGCGCGCTTCGAATCGCTGCAGGCCTACTACACGATCGCCGGGCGCGACCTGGAGCGCGAGATCGTGCCGATGCTGCGCAGCGAGCAGGTCGGGCTGATGGTGTGGAGCCCGCTGGCCGGCGGCCTGCTGAGCGGCAAGTACGGGCGCGACGGCCAGGGTGCCGAGCATGGCAGCCGGCGCACCACCTTCGATTTCCCGCCGGTGAATCGGGCGCGTGCCGACGACTGCATCGACGTGATGCGCGGCATCGCCGAGGCGCATGGGGTGTCGGTGGCGCGGGTCGCGCTGGCCTGGGTGCTGCACCAGCCGGCGGTGAGCACGGTGATCATCGGCGCCAAGCGGGTCGAGCAGCTGGACGACAACATCGCGGCGACGGCCTTGAAGTTGAACGCCGATGAACTGGCGGCGCTGGACCAGGTCAGCGCGCTGCCGGCGGAGTACCCGGGGTGGATGCTGGCGCGGCAGGCGGGGCAGCGGGCGGCGCGGCTGGGGTGATCCGTCAGGGGCGTCGAGGAGGAACGTTCGAGGCGAGGTGGTTACCAAGCAGAACCAGTTCGTCAGGATGTAGCCATGCTCGAGTCAGTCAAGAAGTCGCGCTTCAATCCCTTCTCTCGGAGGCGCAATGGCTCGGATGGGCCGAAGGTTCGTGGGGATGTCGAGAGGAACCGAGAAAAGGCCCGCCACTCGAACTCGTCGGTGGAGGACTCCCTCGGGTTTTCGCTTGATGGGACCGCCAGCGAGGAGGCCGATCGAACTCAGATGAACGAGTCACTGAAGCACGGTGCTGTGGATGAGATTCTGCGTCGAGGAGGCCCTTTCGGCAGCCGTGCCAGTCACCAGAACCTTGAGATGTTCATCGAGAATGCCACTGCACTGATCACGAGCGACGATGATGTGGCAACGCACGTTGAGAATGTGTTCTTGGCCCTGGAGATGGGCTTCACTGTCGAGGCAGAGCACCGCGGCTTTCTGGACAAGTTGGCCAGGTGGTGCAAGTCCGCAAAGAAGCGCCTCGGCGACGACAAGGCCTTGTGCAGTGAACTCGACAGGCTGCGCGTGCCGCTCGAAAGCGCCGCCCTCACACTGCAATCGGAACCTCGCACCGTTTTCGCGGCCGATTGCGGGGCTATTCCAACCTACAAGACAGAAATCGAACTGCGGGGCGACTCAAGTGGCTTTCGTCTCAAGAATCGCACGCCACTGTTCCAGAAGGACGTCATCTTCAAGATCAAGGGCTATAAAAGTGCCACTTCGGGTGAGCTTGTTCAATTCCTGCGTGACGCCGTGGAGGGCAAGGACCCGGAATTCGGGCCGGTGAAGCAGTTTCGACTCTGTGCATGGTTGATGCGGAAGCATGCTTTTTCCGGTGAAGAGGCCTTCCAGGTTCTTGCTCACGCCGTTGCGGCAATGCGCAGCTACCAGGGATGGGCCTGGGCCAGCTCGGATTTTCACCACGCGAAGACGCTGTTCAAGCAGTGCCGAGCGCTGCACTCGGCTGGTGAATTTGGCGATTGCTCCAAGCCTGCTGCCGCATGGCTGTACGAATTGGGGCAGCACACGGCGATCCTTGGCCACGACAAAGGGCTCAAGTTGGGAGGCTTGATGTCGGGAACCAGGACGTGATGACGCAGTTTCAACCCAGCGCCAGCAGCGCCTGAACGAACTCGGCGAACCCTTCGCCTCGGGGGCTGCGCGTCAGGTACGCCGGCCAGGTGTGCAGCCGATCGGCGAACTGCATCAGGTTCGCGACCCCCACGCTGACCGGGAAGTGCCCGAACATCGCCTGGTCGTTCGTCGAATCGCCGACGTAGGCCCAGGCGGGGGTCTCGGCATCGAGCGAACGCCCGAGCAGCCGTTGCACGATCCAGCGCGCGCCGCTCAGCTTGTCGTGCTCGCCGTACCAGCCGTTGATGTGGATCGAGCTGACGGTGGCGTTCATGCCTTCGCTGCGCATCACCTGCAGCACCGCGTCGATCTGCGGCTGCGTGAGGTGGGCGAACTCGCTGTGGTCGATCGCGATGTCGGTGACGCGGCCGGCGCTGTCCTGCGCGAGCGTCGTGCCAGGCACCTCGGCGAGCACGCGTTGCGCGGTGCGCCGCAGCCGCAGCGTGTTGCGGGCGCGGGTGGCCTCGTCCTGCGCGTACTCGATCTGCAGGTGGCCGGCCGCGTTGCGGAATAGCGCGACTGCGCCGTTCTCCGCGACGATCGCATCGATTGGCCAGTCGCGCGCAAACGGCTCGCTCCAGCCCATCGACCGGCCGGTGATCGCGATGACCGGCAGCCCGGCGTCGCGCAGCGCCTGCAAGGCCGCCAGCGCTTCGGGCTCGATCGCGCCGTCGCGCGTCAGCGTGTCGTCGATGTCGGTCAGCACGCCGCGCACGCTGCGGGCCAGCTCGGGGCTCAGTTCTGAAAGGGGGCGAGGGCGGGGTGCGATGTCAGACATGCCCTGCAGTCTTGCACGACCCGCGGGCATACCGCACGCCACAACGCACGCAACGCACTGGAATCCGCCCGATCCGGCGACTACAATCCCTGCACTTTCCGAGGAGCGTTGCAAGGCCGCCTGTCGCCACGACAGCCGCCCCAGGCTCGGGAATTCAATTGCAACCGCGCTCACCCGCACGATCGTCCCTCGTGGGTGAGTCTCTGAACTGCCAACGGCGATGCGCGTGCGGGTCCCTTTCAATGGAGCCCGACATGAACGCTGTTCTCAAGCCTTCCCAAGACCACGCCATCGCCGACATCTCGCTTGCCGCCTGGGGCCGCAAGGAGATCCGCATCGCCGAGACCGAGATGCCCGGCCTGATGGCCATCCGCGAGGAATTCGCGAAGGCGCAGCCGCTGAAGGGCGCGCGCGTCACCGGCTCGCTGCACATGACGATCCAGACCGCCGTGCTGGTCGAGACGCTGCAGGCGCTGGGCGCCCAGGTGCGCTGGGCCTCGTGCAACATCTTCTCGACGCAGGACCACGCCGCCGCCGCGCTGGTCGAGAAGGGCACCCCGGTGTTCGCCTACAAGGGCGAGAACCTGACCGACTACTGGGATTACACGCACCGCATCTTCGACTTCGGCCCGAAGGGTTCCGACGGCGAAGGCCCGAACATGATTCTCGACGACGGCGGCGATGCGACGCTGCTGATGCACCTGGGCCAGCGCGCCGAGAAGGACATCAGCGTGCTGGACAAGCCCGGCAGCGAGGAAGAGACCTGCCTGTTCGCGAGCATCAAGGCCAAGCTCGCGCAGGACCCGACCTGGTACACCCGCAAGAGCGCGCAGATCCAGGGCGTGACCGAAGAGACCACCACCGGTGTGCACCGCCTGAAGGAAATGAGCGCGAAGGGCACGCTGCTGTTCCGCGCGATCAACGTGAACGACTCGGTCACGAAGAGCAAGTTCGACAACCTGTACGGCTGCCGCGAATCGCTGGTCGACGGCATCAAGCGCGCCACCGACGTGATGATCGCCGGCAAGGTGGCCTGCGTGGCCGGCTATGGCGACGTGGGCAAGGGCTCGGCCCAGGCGCTGCGCGCGCTGAGCGCCCAGGTGTGGGTGACCGAGATCGACCCGATCAACGCGCTGCAGGCCGSGATGGAAGGCTACAAGGTCGTGACGATGGAGTACGCCGCCGACAAGGCCGACATCTTCGTGACGACCACCGGCAACAAGGGCGTGATCCGCCACGAGCACATGCTCGCGATGAAGGACCAGGCGATCGTCTGCAACATCGGCCACTTCGACAACGAGATCGACATCGCGGCGATCGAGAAGTACGAATGGGAAGAGATCAAGCCGCAGGTCGACCACGTGATCTTCCCGGACGGCAAGCGCATCATCCTGCTGGCCAAGGGCCGCCTCGTGAACCTCGGCTGTGGCACCGGCCACCCGAGCTTCGTGATGAGCTCGAGCTTCGCCAACCAGACGATCGCGCAGATCGAGCTGTTCACGCGGCCCGAGAAGTACCAGGTCGGCCAGGTCTACGTGCTGCCCAAGCACCTCGACGAGAAGGTCGCCCGCCTGCACCTGAAGAAGGTCGGCGCGATGCTGACCGAGCTGACGGACGAGCAGGCCGCGTACATCGGCGTGTCGAAGAACGGCCCGTACAAGCCCGACACCTACCGGTATTGAGCCCCCCAGTCGCTTCGCTCCTGCCCCCGAGGGGCGCCACCCCTGGGCCCGGCAAAGCCGGATCCCGGGGCGTTGCTTGATCATCCGATGCGCATCGACCAATTGCTTGTTCAAGAAGGCCTTGCTCCGACCCGATCGGCCGCTCAGCGGTTGATCGAGCGGGGCGCCGTCCGCTGGCTCGGCCCCAAGGGCTGGGCCGTTCCCAGGAAGGCAGGTGAGGACGTACCGGAAGGCTGCGAGCTCGAGATCACCGACGACGCGGAGCTGCGCTTCGTGTCGCGTGGTGGGCTCAAGCTGGAAGGTGCGCTCAAGCATTGCAGGATCGACGTGACCCGCCTCGCCTGCCTGGATGCGGGCCAGAGCACCGGTGGCTTCACCGATGCCCTGCTGCAGGCCGGTGCAGCCCGCGTGGCCGGCATCGACGTCGGCCACGGGCAGTTGCACCCGAAGCTGCAGGCCGATGCGCGGGTGCAGTGCTTCGAGGGCGTCAATGCGCGCGACGTGTCCGGCTCGGCCTTCGAGGCCGCGTCGACGCCGCACAGCTTCGGCTTCGTCACCGGCGACCTGTCGTTCATCACGTCGACGCACGTGCTGCCCACGCTGGCGCACTACCTGGCGCCCACGGGGCACCTGCTGTTGCTGATCAAGCCGCAGTTCGAGCTGCAGCCGGCGCAGATCGGCAAGGGCGGCATCGTCAAGGACGAACGGCATTTCGCCGAGGTCGAGACGCGCATCCGCACCGCCTGCAGGGAGCAGTTCCTCCAGGTGCGCGCCTATTTCCAGAGCCCGATCAAGGGCGGCAACGGCAACACCGAGTTCTTCGTGTGGGCCGTGCCGACCGAGGATGTTGCATGAACCGAGTTCCCGTCAGCCTGGAGTTCTTTCCGCCGAAGACGCCCGAGGGCGTCACCAAGCTCGCGGCCGTGCGCCAGCAGCTGTATGCGCTGAAGCCGAGCTTCTGCTCCGTCACCTACGGCGCGGGCGGCTCGACGCAGGACGGCACGCTGGCCGCGGTGCAGGCGATCCTGGCCGAGGGCGTCGAGGCCGCATCGCATTTCACCTGCGTCGGCGCCGACCGCGCGTCGGTGCGGGCCAAGCTGGCGCAGTTCCAGGCCGCGGGCATCCGCCGGCTGGTGGCGCTGCGCGGCGACCTGCCGAGCGGCTACGGCGGTTTCGGCGAGTTCCGCTATGCGAGCGAGCTGATCGCGTTCATCCGCGAGGCGACCGGCCGCCAGTTCCACATCGAGGTGGCGGCCTATCCCGAGATGCATCCGCAGGCGAGGTCGCCGCAGGCCGACCTGCAGGCGTATGTCGAGAAGGTGAAGGCGGGCGCCGATGCGGCGATCACGCAGTTCTTCTTCAACGCCGACGCGTACGAGCGCTTCGTCGACGATGCGCGCAAGCTGGGGGCCGGGATCCCGGTGGTGCCGGGCATCATGCCGATCACCAATGCGAGCGGCATCATCCGCTTCGCCGATTCGTCGGGGGCCGAGATCCCGCGCTGGATCCGGCTGCGGCTGCAGAGCTTCGGCGACGACACCGCGTCGATCAAGGCCTTCGGGCTGGATGTCGTGACCGAGCTGTGCGAGCGGCTGCTGCGCATGGGCGCGCCGGGGTTGCACATCTACACGATGAATGCGGCGACGGCGCCGCTGGAGATCTGCCGGCGGCTCGGGTTGTAGATTCGTTCGTTCGCGCCTTCGTGCCACCGCCCTGCCTTGTGGGGGGTGACAAGCGAAGAAGTGGGGTTGAATCCCGGCTTGGCACCCGGGCTACGAACGACGGACGCACAAGCGCAGCGAGGTGCCCATCAAGCAACGACCCGGGATCCGGCTTTGCCGGGCCCAGGGTTGGCGCTCCTTGGGGGCAGGAGCGCGAGCGACTGGGGGGCTCACTTGCTCCACATCACGCCTTCTTCGGTGATGACGGCATCCAACGCGTGCTCGTCTGGCCGCGGCCGCAGCATCGGCAGGAAGCCGTGCGCATAGCACAGCCCCACCGTGACCGGCCGAGGATTCAACGCCGCGATCGAGCGCTCGTAGAACCCGCCGCCGTAGCCCAGCCGCGCGCCCTCGGTGCCATAGCCCACGCACGGCAGCAGCAGCAACTGCGGCTGGAACTGCTCGGTGCCCTTGGGCTTCGGAATGTCATGCGCATCCAGCTCGGTCGGGCAGCCGGGGTACCAGACGTGAAAACGCAGCGTGCCATCCTTGCGGTCCATCACCGGCAGGCCGATGCGGCGTGCCGGGTCGGCCTCGCTCCAGCGGAACAGCGCCGGCAGCGGATCGAACTCGCCCTTGATCGGCCAGTAGCCGCCGATCAGCGTCTCGCGCCGGCTCACCAGCCAGATGCGCAGCATGCTCTGCAGTTGCACGGCACGCTCCAGCCGGTCGGGCAGCGCCTGCCGGTCGGCGATCAGTTTCGTGCGCAACACCCCGAGGGTGGTGGAGGACGTGTCGGAGGTGGCCATGGCGAGGCATTGTGACGCAGGCGCCTCTGCTGCCCCTACGATAGGCACATGGCCACGATCAGCTCGCCCAAGGATGAATTCGCCCGCTACTGCGTCGAGCTGCTCGGCTCGCTCGGCCCGACACGCTCGCGGCGCATGTTCGGTGGATACGGCTTCTACGTCGACGACGTGTTCATCGCGCTGATCTTTCAGGAGCGCCTGTACCTGAAGGCCGACGACGCGACCCGGGCCCGCTTCGAGCAGTCGAGCTGCCAGCCCTTCGTCTACGAGGGCGGCGACGGCAAGTCGGTGTCGATCAGCTACTACACCGCGCCCGACGAGGCGATGGAATCGCCCGCGCTGATGCGCCCGTGGGCGCGGCTCGCGATGGAGGCGGGCCTGCGCGCCGCGGCGGCCAAGGCCCGCAAGACCGTCAAGCCGCGTGCGGCAGCGGCGAAGACGAAGACCCCAGCCGCGAAGCGAGCTGCTCGCTGAGCCGCTGCGCCAGCGACTTGCCGCGCCGGCAGGCGTCCGGCGGCACCAGCAGCTGGAATTGCGCGCTCGGCCAAGCCTCGAGCACCGCCTGCGCACCGGCCGGCAGCGCGACGCTGTCGCCGCTTTCGAGCCACACATCCTGGGCCGGCTCGTCGGCCGTGCCGGGCACCGTCAGCCACAGCCGGCCTTCGGTCACGCGCAGCCAGCGGGGCCCCGGGCCGATCTCCAGCGGGCGTGCCTCGCCGGGTGCCACGGTCCAGCTCGCGGCCTGGGATTGTTGAAAATTGCTCATCACCATCGGGGTTGCCATGTCGCTCTCCTTGCAGGGCATGGAGTGAACTTTAGGGGGCTGCAGGCCGACGGTCCAATGACTTGTGTGACGCGCATTGATACCATTCGCGCATGAATCAACCGCGTCATCGGCCGCTCTCGGTCGGCCCGGTCCGGGCCTTCGAGGCGGTGGCCCGCCATCTCAGCTTCAGCGCTGCCGCCGAAGAACTGCACCTGACCCAGTCGGCCATCAGCCGGCAGATCAAGGGCCTGGAGGAAGAGCTCGGCGCGCCGCTCTTCAACCGCGGCACCCGCTCGGTCGAGCTGACCGGCGACGGCCAGGTGCTGTTGCGCGCGGTCGCGCCCTCGCTCGACCGGCTGGACACCGCGGTGCGGCAGATCCGCACCTCGCGCGGCCGGCGCCGCGTGACGGTCAACACCTTCGCGTCGTTCGTGTCGCTGTGGCTGCTGCCGCGGCTCGAGGCCTTCCAGCGCGCGAACCCCGACATCGACATCCGCGTCTCCGCCACCGACATGGTGGTCGACCTCGATGATCCCGAGATCGACATCGTGCTGCGCTACGGCGGCGACCACCTGGTGCCGGCCGGCACGCCGCGGCTGTTCGGCGAGACCCTGACGCCGGCCATCAGCCCGTGGCTGGCCGAGCAGATCGCGCGCGGCCAGGCGCCGCCGCTGTCGACGCCGGCCGACCTGGCCGGCCACACGCTGGCCGAGGAGGACGACAACCGCCCGACCGCCGAGTTCCTGAGCTGGCGGCGCTGGCTCACGCTGCATGGCCAGCCCGGGTTGCAGCCGCGCCGGTGGATGTACCTCAACTTCACCTACCAGCAGGTGCAGACGGCGCTGGCCGGGCAGGCGATCGCGCTGGCCCGCATGGCGCTGGTGGCCGACTCGCTCGAGCGCGGCGACCTGGTCGAGCCGTTCGGGCCGGCCGGGCGCATCGACGCGCCGCATGCCTACTGGATGGTGGTGTCGCCGCAGTCGGTGCTGCGGCCCGAGGTGCAGCGCTTTCGCGACTGGCTGATCGAGCAGGGCGAACGCACGAATGCGACGCTGACGAACGCGACGCTCACCGCGCAGTCGGCCCGCAGCGTGCAGCGCCTCGCGCAGGCGGCGCCCGAGCCGGTCATCAGCCCTGCGCCACCCCGTTCTCGGTCACGATGAGCGCGAGCGGCAGGTCGTGGGCTTGCGGCGCGAGTTCGGCCTCGCTGAGGCGGCCGGCCTCCCACGCGACGCCGACGGTCGTGACGTGCGGGTGCAGCGCGAGCCAGCGGTCGAAGAAACCGCCGCCGTAGCCGAGCCGCCAGCCGCTGCCGGTGAAGCCGACGCAGGGCACCAGCACCACGTCCGGCACCACCGCGGCACCGTTCGCAGCGGGGATGCCGCATTCATCCTTCTGCGACGGCGGGCTGCCATCCCACGTGCGGTAGTGCATCTGCGGCGGCACGCGCTGCGTGAATGGCAATGCAAGCGGCAAGGCGGCATGCGATCCATCGCCATCCCACAGGCTTGCTGCGTTAAATTCGGAACGCATCGGCCAATAGACCCCGAGGCACCCGGGTTCGAGTTGATCGAGAACCAGCCCGAGGTGACGCGTGAGAGATGCCGCCGCAACTTGTCCGGCGGGCGACGAGACAAACGCGGTGCGCGCGGCCAGCAGGCGCTGACGCAAGAGATGACGGACGTCGGGGTCTGATGGCAAGGTGGGCACCATGAAGGACAGCGTGAACAAAGACAAATCATATGGCGCGGGCATGACGAGGACGCTGGCGCGGTGGCTGCTGAAGGGCCTGGCGGTCGCCGTGCTCGCGAATGCGATGCCTGCCTGCGCGCAGAGCGGCAACGACGCGGTGCTCGAAGCCCGCGAGGCGCTGCGCAAGAAAGACCGGGCCCGGCTCGCCGCGCTGCGCGACAGCACGATCGCCGAGCGCAACCCGCTTGCGATGTGGGTCGACTACTGGGAGATCGGCCAGCGGCTGCAGTTCGTGCAGGCCGACGAGATCGCGGCCTTCTACCAGCGCTGGCGCGGCAGCTACGTCGAAGACCGGCTGCGCAACGACTGGCTGCTGGAGCTGGGGCGCCGTCGCGATTTCAAGACGCTGGCCGCCGACTACCCGAGCTTCCGCATGAACGACGACCGCGAGGTCTCGTGCTACGCGCTGCTGGCCGACCACCTCGACGGCAAGGACGTGCGCGCCGCCGCCCGCAGTGCCTGGTTCGCGCAGCGCGAGGCCGACGACGGCTGCGCGCTGCTGGCCGCGACGCTGTACGACGCGAAGCAGCTCACCGAAGCCGACGCCTGGCGCAAGGCGCGCCTCGCGATCGACGGCAACAAGCCGCGTGCGGCGCGCCAGGCGGCGCTGATGGTCAACACCCGGGCCGCCAGCGACGTCGACGACCTGGCCGACAACCCGGCGCGCTACCTGACCCGCGCACTCGGCGGGCGGCAGGCGAACCAGCTGAACACGCTGGCGCTGATGCGCCTCGCCTCCACCGACCCCGAACTCGCTGCCAACCTGCTGAGCGGCAAATGGGAGGCCGCGCTGCCGCCCGAGCTCGCGGCCTGGGCCTGGGCCGCGGTCGGCAAGCAGGCGGCGCTGAAGCTGCTGCCCGAGGCTTCCGGTTATTTCACCCGGGCCGCGCTGCTGTCGTCGAAGGCCGCGATCTCGATCGACTGGGCCGACGAGACGCTCGCCTGGAAGGCACGTGCCGCGCTGCGCGCCGGCGAGAACGCGCCGCGCTGGCAGCAGGTGGTGCAGGCGATCGATGCGATGAACCCGATCGAGCAGCGCGACGCGACCTGGGTCTACTGGAAGGCCCGTGCGCTGCGCGCGCTGGCCAAGGACTCGGCCGAGGGCGACGGCCTGCGCGCCCAGGCGACCGCGATGTTCGAGAGCATCGCGCCGCAGTTCGGCTTCTACGGCATGCTCGCCGCCGAGGAACTGGGCGGGCCGATCACGCTGCCGGTGGCGCCGCAGCCGCTGACGCAGGACGAGCGCGACGCCGCCGCGCGCCAGCCGGGGCTGGCCCGTGCGCTGGCGCTGGTGTCGATCGGGCTGCGCAGCGAGGGCGTGCGCGAATGGAACTTCACGCTGCGCGGCATGGAGGAGCGCGAGCTGCTCGCCGCGGCGCAGCTCGCCTGCGACCGGCGCGTCTGGGACCGCTGCGTCAACACCAGCGACCGCACGCGCGGCGAGATCGACATCGCGCAGCGCTACCCGACGCCGTTCCGCGCCGAGGTGATGGCGGCGTCGAAAGCGACCGCGGTCGACCCGGCGCTGATCTACGGGGTGATGCGCCAGGAGTCGCGCTTCCAGCCCGACATCCGCTCCAGTGCGAACGCCTACGGGCTGATGCAGGTGATCCAGCCGACCGCGAAGAACGTCGCCAAGCGCATCGGCATGGCCTACGACCCGGCGCAGATCATGGACGTGCCGACCAACGTGCAGCTCGGCTCGAGCTACCTGCGGCTGCTGCTCGACGACTTCGGCGGCTCGCAGGTGCTGAGCGCGACCGCCTACAACGCCGGCCCGGGCCGGCCGCGGCGCTGGCGCGACGGGCCGAAGCTCGAGCCGGCGATCTGGATCGAGAACATCCCGTTCAACGAGACGCGCGACTACGTGAAGAAGGTGATGTCCAACACCTTGCTGTACGCGACGCTGCTGAACGACCYGACGGCGCTGCAGACCGCATCGCTGAAGGCCCGGCTGGGCAAGCCGGTCGGCCCGCGCGAAGTGACCGCGCCGCCGCCCGACGGCAGCCTGCCATGAACGGAAGCCGGCCGTTGAACCTGCTGGTCATCGGTGGATCCGGCTTCCTCGGCCGGGCACTGTGCGCCGAGCTGGTCCAGCGCAGCGGCGGCGGTGGTGGCCGGCTGACGGTGCCGAGCCGGCAGCCGCAGCGCGCGAAGGCGCTGGCGATGCTGCCGACCGTCGAGCTGCTCGCGGCCGACGTGCACGACGATGCGCAACTCGCGGGCCTGGTTGCCGGGCGCGATGCGGTGGTCAACCTGGTCGGCATCCTGCACGGGGGCGAGGCGGATTTCCAGCGCGCGCATGTCGAGCTGCCGAACCGCATCGCCCACGCCTGCCGCCAGGCCGGCGTGCGCCGGCTGGTGCACATCAGCGCGCTCGGCGCCCAGGCCGGCGCGCCCAGCATGTACCTGCGCTCGAAGGCGGCCGGCGAGGCGGTGCTGCAGCAATCCGGGCTCGACGTCACGCTGCTGCGCCCGTCGGTGATGTTCGGCGAGGAAGACCGCTTCATGAACCTGTTCGCGCAGCTGCAGCGGGTGCTGCCGGTGCTGCCGCTGGGCGGCGCCGATGCACGCTTCCAGCCGGTGTGGGTGCAGGACGTCGCGGCGGGCATCGCGCAGGCGCTGGCGCGCGAGGCGGCCGGGGCCGGGGTGCGTTCGTACGACTGCGCCGGGCCCAAGGTCTGGACGCTGTCGCAGCTGGTGCGGCTGGCCGGGCGCTGGTCGGGCCATCCGCGGCCGCTGATCGCGCTGCCCGACGGCCTCGCACGGCTGCAGGCCGGGCTGATGGAATGGCTGCCGGGCACGCCGCTGATGTCGCGCGACAACCTCGATTCGATGAAGGTGCCGAACGTCGCCAACGAAGCGCTGCCGGGACTCGGTGCGCTCGGCGTGCGCCGCACCGGCCTCGAAGCGGTGGTGCCGGCGTACCTCGGCAGCAGCGCCGGGCCGGCGCGGCTCGAAGGCTGGCGGCGACAGGCCGGACGCGGCTGAGCGCGGGCCGGCCGCCGCGGATGCGCGGCAGGCATGGCTTCCATTCGCAAATCTCATCGGTCGGCGCGGCCGGCGCAGAGCACCGCTCGCCTACGATGCAAGACCCCCTACCGACCCACTCGACACCCCGAGGCCCGCCATGCAGCTCTACATCGGCAACAAGAACTACTCGTCCTGGTCCATGCGTCCGTGGGTGCTGCTGACGCAGGCCGGCATCCCGTTCGACGAGGTGATGGTCCGCTTCGATTCGTTCGAGCCCGATTCGCAGTTCAAGACCGAGCTGGCGCGCCACTCGCCGACCGGCCGCGTGCCGCTGCTGGTCGACGACGGCTTCGCGGTCTGGGACACGCTGGCGATCGCCGAATACGTGGCCGAGCGCTTCCCCGCGAAGCAGCTGTGGCCGGCCGATGCGAAGGCCCGCGCGCGGGCGCGCAGCGTGTGCGCCGAGATGCATTCCGGCTTCGGCGCGCTGCGCAACCATTTCCCGATGAACGTCGAGGCTTCGCTGCCCGAGGTCGGCGAACGGCTGCTGCGCGAGCAGCCGGCGGTGCGCGCCGACCTCGACCGCCTGGTGCAGATGTGGAGCGAGTTGCTGCAGCAGCACGGCGGCCCGCTGCTGTTCGGCGGCTTCACGATCGCCGATGCGTATTTCGCGCCGGTGGTGATGCGGCTGCTGACCTACCGGCCGCCGCTGCCGCCGCAGATCGCGGCCTATGTCGAGCGCGTGCGCGCGCTGCCTGGCGTCGATGCCTGGTGCCGCGATGCGCTGGCCGAGCAGGACTTTCTTCCCTTCGAGGAGCCATATCGCACCGCTCGCTGAGACCGGTCGGCGCGTGCGCGCCTCTACACTGCGCCGATGAAGAAGTGGATGGTCGGCGGCGCGGTCCGCGATGCATTGTTGGGGCGTCCGGTCAATGACCGCGACTGGGTGGTCGTCGGCGCGTCGCCGGTCGAGCTGCTCGAAGCCGGCTACATGCCGGTCGGCAAGGACTTCCCGGTGTTCCTGCATCCGGAGACGAAGGAAGAGGTGGCGCTCGCGCGCACCGAGCGCAAGACCGCGCCGGGCTACCACGGCTTCACGTTCCATGCCGACCCGGGCGTCACGCTGGAAGAAGACCTGCAGCGCCGCGACCTGACGATCAACGCGATGGCGCAGGACGAAGACGGCCGCATCGTCGACCCCTGGGGCGGCCGGCGCGACCTGGCCGACAAGCTGCTGCGCCATGTGTCGCCGGCGTTTGCGGAAGACCCGGTGCGCATCCTGCGGATCGCGCGCTTCGCGGCACGCTTCGATGATTTCAGCATCGCATCCGAGACCCAGGCGCTGATGCGCCACATGGTCGAGATCGGCGAGGTCGATGCGCTGGTGCCTGAGCGCGTCTGGCAGGAGCTGTCGCGCGGGCTGATGGAGGCGCGGCCGTCGCGCCTGTTCGAGGTGCTGCGCCGCTGCGGCGCGCTGGCGCGCCTGCTGCCCGAGGTCGACCGGCTGTGGGGCGTGCCGCAGCCGCCTGAGCACCATCCGGAAGTCGACACCGGCGTGCACCTGATGCTGGTGCTCGACATGGCGGCGCAACTGGGGGCCTCGCTCGAGGTGCGTTTCGCGTGCCTGGGCCACGACCTCGGCAAGGGCACGACGCCGGTCGACGAACTGCCGCGCCACATCGCGCACGAGGCGCGCAGCGTGCAGCTCGTGCAGGCGCTGGCGCAGCGGCTGAAGGTGCCCACCGACTGCCGCGAGCTGGCCGAAGCGGTGGCGCGCGAGCACGGCAACATCCACCGCAGCCTGCAGCTGGATGGCTCCGCGGTGATGCGGCTGTTCGACCGCTGCGACGTGTGGCGGCGGCCGGCGCGCTTCTCGGAGCTGCTGCTCGCCTGCGAATGCGATGCGCGCGGGCGCACCGGCTTCGAGGATCGGCCGTATCCGCAGCGGCCGCGCCTGCAGGGAGCGCTGGACGCGGCGCTGGCGGTGGACACGGCCAAGGTGTCGAGCGACGCCCTGGCGCGCGGCTGGAAGGGCACCGCGATCGGTTCGGCGATCCGCCATGCGCGCTACACGGCGGTGTCGGACTACCTCGCAGCTCAGCCTTCGACCGGCAGTTGACGGTTGCGCAGGTGCAGCGTCATGCGCCTGCGCGCCCGATCGTCGAGCATCAGCAGCCAGCGCAGCGCACGCCATTCGTGCGCGACGAACACCGGAACCGACAAGCGCAACACGCCGGGCAGGTTGTGCAGACCTGCCGGGCAGCCTGTGCGGCGCATCGCCTCAGGTGGCGAAGTAGCGCGACTCGAGCGCCCGGGCGTTGGTCAGGTGCAGCCGCAGCTTCAGGCGGTCGAGCCAGCTGAGCGGGTGCATGCGGCCGTCGGGCATCGCGAGCACCGGACCGAGGATGGGTTCTTCCTCGATGCGGGATTCCTGATAGTCCTGCTGCGTCGTCGGCGATTTCAGAGCTTCAGCCATGCGGGCCTCCTTGTGCATCCCAGAGAAGGGAGCGAGGCCGTTGTAACCAGTTGTAGGGGGCGGCGCAAGTCTGGTTTGTCCGTGTCCCTGCCGGCGGCACTGGCTTCAGATCAGCTTCGTGATGGCCAGCGCGACCAGGCTCAGCAGCACGCTGCTGGTGATCGGGATGAAGAACTCGCGCCCGAACAGCCGGAAGCGGAAGTCGCCGGGCAGCCGCCCGAGCCCGATCTTCAGCAGCCAGCGCTGCAGCCCGCTGAACAGCAGCAGCGCGATCAGGATCACCAGCAGCCAGCGCAAGCCCATGGTCGTCGGGTCCGGGTCAGAGGGTATGGCTGCGGTCGCCGTGCACGAAGCCCAGCGGGGCCTCGGTGAACGACGCATCGCAGCCGCGCGCCAGCGCGATCACCTTGAACAGCTCGCCCATCTCGTGCTCCAGCAACAACTTCTGCGCATTCGCGCGGGTCTTCAGGTCGGCATCGGCCAGCCGGTCGACCAGCCCGCAGTTGATCAGGAAATGGGCCTGCGTGGTGTAACCCACCACCTCCAGCCCGGCATCCTGTGCGGCCAGCGCGATGCCGGTGAAGTCGACGTGGGCGGTGATGTCCTTGCGGCCGACCTCGGCCAGCGGGTCGCCGTCGGCCCGGTGCCCCTGGTGGCACATCAGCGTGCCGCCGTGGCGCTGCGGCAGGTAGTACTCGGCCTCCGGGAAGCCGTAGTCGATGAAGAAGGCCGCGCCGCGCT
The DNA here is from genome assembly GCF_056403375.1 of Rhizobacter sp. P2_H2. Classification (NCBI taxonomy): domain Bacteria; kingdom Pseudomonadati; phylum Pseudomonadota; class Betaproteobacteria; order Burkholderiales; family Sphaerotilaceae; genus Rhizobacter; species Rhizobacter sp. P2_H2. Next base: position 1,434 of record NZ_JBFUFP010000023.1, on the reverse strand, counting down.
GCAGCCGGTCGGCCAGCGTCGCGATGAAGGCTCGGGCCTGCGGGTGGATCTCGGTGACGGTGCCGGGCACGAACGGGGCCTCGACGGGCGGCCGCAGGGCGGTCGGCCGGTCGCTCCACGCGAAGCCCTCGGTCCGGCCATCACCGGCCGCGACGACGCCGCGTTCGAGCCACTGCGTGCCGTCGAAGTGCAGCAGCTGCACCGGCATCGCGTCCAGCACCTCGTTGCCGACGATCACGCCGCGCATCGCGGCCGGCAGCTCCGACACCCAGCGCACCCGGTCGCCGAAGCGCGCCAGCCGCTGCTGCTGGCGCTGCCGCAGCGCGCCGGACAGGTCGACGATGGTGTAGCGCTCGGGCGCGAGGCCGTCGGCGGCCAGTGCCTCAAGGAGCTGCTCGGCCAGGGCGCCGGAGCCGGCGCCGAACTCCCACACCTCGCGGCTGTCGCAGGCCCGCAGCGCCTGCGCGACCTGGCGCGCGAGCGCATGGCCGAACAGCGGCGTCAGCTCGGGGGCGGTGACGAAATCGCTGCCGGACGACGGCAGCATGCCGAACTGCCGGTCGCCCGCGCTGTAGTAGCCGAGCCCGGGCGCGTACAACGCGAGCGCCATGAAGCGGTCGAAAGGCAGCCAGTCGCCGTTGCGGGCGATGGCCTGGCGGATCAGCGACGAAAGCGCCGCCGATACACTGCCGGCTGGTGGGGTTTGCATGCCCCGATTGTAGAAAGCCATGTCCGCACGTCCCGTCACCCTGGTCACCGGCGCGGCCCGCCGCCTGGGCCGGGCGATCGCGCTCGAGCTGGCCGCGCACGGCCACGACCTCGCGATCCACTGCCGCAGCTCGCGCGACGAGGCGCAGGTCACCGCCGACGAGGCCGCGCGGCTCGGCGCCCGTGCCGAGGTGTTCGCGGCCGACCTCGCCGACGAGGCCGCCTGCCGGGCGCTGGTGCCGGCCGTCTGCGAGCGCCTGGGCCGGCTCGACGCGGTCGTCAACAATGCGTCGACCTTCGCCTACGACAACGTCGACAGCTTCAGCTACGCCGCGATGGAGGCCCACTGGCGTGCCAACACCGGCCCGGCCGTGCTGCTCGCGCAGGCCCTGCATGCCCACCTGGCGGCCCGCGACGGCCACGGCTGCGTCGTCAACCTGCTCGACCAGAAGCTGTGGAATCCGAATCCGGACTACCTGTCCTACACCCTGTCGAAAGCGGCGCTGCAGTCGGCGACCGTGCTGCTCGCGCAGGCGCTCGCGCCGCGGCTGCGGGTGTGCGGCGTCGCGCCCGGCGTCACGCTGCTGTCGGGCGCGATGACCGAGGCAGAATTCGCCCAGGCGCACGGCCTGACGCCGCTGCAACGATCGTCGACGCCGGGCGACGTGGCGCACGCGGTGCGCTTCCTGATCGAGTCGCCGGCCGTCACCGGCAGCACGCTGCTGG
>NZ_JBFUFP010000022.1:0-23320 GCF_056403375.1 Rhizobacter sp. P2_H2 | reverse complement strand
GGCCTGGGCGCCGCGTGGCGCCTCGCGGTAGAAGCGCAGCAGCTCGCGCAGCATCTTCCAGAAGCGCGGGCGCAACAGGTTGCGCTTCTGGGCGAACAGGCCGCGCAGGTCGGTGCCRGCGTATTCGAGCTCGCCGCCGTCCAAGCTCACGCCGAAGGACATGTCGGTCGCTGCCGTTAGCACGCCGAGATGGCTGAACAGGGCCGTGAGGTTGGGGTAGGCCGGCTCGTTGTAGACGATGAAGCCGGTGTCCACCGGCACGGTGCCGGTGATCGAGTCGGGCGCGTCCACCGTATGGCTGTGGCCGCCGGGCCGGGCTTCGCTCTCGAAGACGCTGACCTCATGCCGCTCGGACAGCAGCCAGGCGCAGGACAGCCCTGCGATGCCGGCGCCCACCACCGCGATGCGCCGGCGTGCCGCGTCGGGCGGCAGGGCGCCGGGGGCGTGGGCCAGGGTGGCAGTGGGATGCATGAGATCTCCTGAGGGGTTGGAACTCCTACGCAAGCCAGGCCGCTTTGGATTGCTCTACAAACTGCGATGATCCGAAGGAGGCCGGGTTGCGTAGGACGGAGCGGAACCCGTAGACCCATGGCCGCTTTCTTGCCTGACCCCTCATCCCGCCCAGCTGCCGCCGCCCGACGCGGCGGCCGCGGCCCTGGAGCGCCTGTCTTGACCGTCGTGCCCTTCAATCGCGAACGCGCTGCGCGCCCTGATGACGGCTGGGGCGCGTGCATCTGCGCCGTGGCCGATCGGCAGGACCGCGAAGCGTTCGGGCGGCTGTTCGGCCACTTCGCCCCGCGCATCAAGCGCCATCTCATGCAGTGCGGCAGCCCCGAGGTTCAGGCCGAGGAGCTGGCGCAGGAGGCGCTCGTCGCCGTCTGGCGCAAGGCGGCAATGTTCGATCCCGCGCAGGCCGCGGCCTCGACCTGGATCTTCACCATCGCCCGCAACCTGCGCGTGGACCTTTTGCGCCGCCGCCAGGGCCTGGAGTCGGGCGGCGAGGACTTTGATTTCGACACCCTGGACAGCGGTGAACCGGCCGCCGAGGAGCGCCTGCACGCCGCACGCCAGAGCGAGCGGCTGCACGGTGCCCTGGCGCAATTGCCGCCCGAGCAGCAGCAGGTGCTGCGCCTGTCCTATTTCGACGATGAACCGCATGCGCGCATCGCCACAGAGCTGGGCATCCCGCTCGGCACGGTGAAATCGCGCGTGCGCCTGGCGGTTGCGCAACTGCGCCGCCTGCTCGACCGCTGAAGCCACCGACGATGGACATCCGACACCACCCCGAAGACGACCTGCTGCTGGCGCTGTCTGCCGGCAGCCTGGAGACGGGCACGCGTCTGGTCCTGTGCAGCCACCTGGAGCTGTGCGCGCATTGCCGCGAGCGGCTGCAGACGCTGAACGCCCTCGGCGGCGTGCTGCTCGACGAGCTGGAACCCGCGCCGCTGGCCGATGATGCGCTGGCCCGCACGCTGGCTCGCATCGATGCGCTGGAGGCCGCGCCGCGCCGGCCGATCGTGGTCAGCGCCCCGCCGCCCCTGCCTCAAGGCGCGAGCTGGCCGCGTGCGCTGGCCCATTGCAGCGCCACGCCCTGGCGCTGGATGGGCCCCGGCATGCGCTGGAGCCGCGTCAGCGTGCCTGACGCTCCCGAGGCCAATGTCTTCCTGCTGCGCGTCGCCGCGGGCAAGTACCTGCCGCAGCACACGCACAGGGGCCTGGAGCTGACGCAGATCCTCTACGGCCGCTTCCATGACGGCCGTGCGCTGTTCGGCCCCGGAGATTTCGACGCGGCCGATGGCGAGATCCACCACCAGCCGGCGGTTCAGGACGGCAGCGAGTGCATCTGCCTGGCCTCGCTCGATGGCCGGCTGCGCTTCGACAGCGTCATTGCGCGGCTGTTCGGCTCCCTGGTCGGCATGTGAGGCGCGCGGCGACCCAGGCCGCGGCGCCGCTCACGAAGCTGCCCCAGGCCAGGTCGATGGCGGTCAGCGTCCAGGGCCAGTGGCGGAGCGTGGCCTGATTGGTGAGGTCGTAGGCGGCATAGGCGACCAGGCCCAGCAGGGCGCCGCGCCGCAAGGCCACGAGCGTTTCGCGCTGCTCCAGCGCGGGCACGATCGCGAACACCAGCAGGCCGACGAGATAAAGCGGATAGAAGATTGCCACCGCCACCCAGTCGACCTGGTCCGCCATCAGCGGTCCGATCGCGGCGCGATAGACGCGCGTGCCGGCCAGCGTGAGCCAGCAGCCGTCGAGCAGCAGGAAGCACAGCATCGCGGCCAGATAGGCCAGCAGCAGGCGGCGGGGCGAAAGCTTCGTCATGGCGGGGGCCTTTCGTCGGCAGTCAGGCGATAGCCAAGTCGTCGGCCGCCCTTGGCCTCAGCGTCCAGGGCGATCCAGCGGCCGGTCTCGGCGGCATACCAGACGGTGATGCGCTGCTTGTCGGCCACCAGCCGCCAGCCCTGCGCGGCCACGGACCGTCCGCGCACGTCGATCTGCGCATCGGGCAGGGCCTCGAAGCGCACCGCGCTGCTGCGGCCGGTCCGCGGATCGACGAGCCGGTGCTGCTGCGCCAGCCTCGGGTTCCAGTAGKCAAAGCCCATCTGGCACTCGCCATCGAAGCGCCGGTCCACCTGCTCGCGCTTGCCGTCGTCGTCGGTGTCGGAGCGCAGTTCGCGCAGGCAGTCGTCCTGCCAGCTTTCCCGCGCTTCGTGTCGGTAGCGGTAGACGGGAATGCCCAACCACTTGACGACGAATTGCGCGCTACTGAACACACTGCGCTCCGCGCCCGCGCCCGCGCCTCTGACGGTGAAGCGGTGTGTGCCGATGGGTTGGCCGTCGAGCGTGGCGGTGAAGTTCCATTCGCCGACGTCCTGCGCACACGCGGCTTGCGCTGCGATGCTGAGCAGCAGGGTGGCGGTCTGCCTCATTGCTGCGGTCCGCGCCGCGGCGGCCAGGGGATGAAGGCGCTGGTGCGCGCGACGTAGTCGCGGTAGGCGGGGCGGCGCTGGGCGATGTCCTGCTCCAACAGGGCCACGCCCGAGACCTTGAGCAGCAGCGCCGTCATCACGAGCGGCGAGACAAGGGCCCATGCGGCGCCGACGCCGCCGGCGCCCAGCGCCATCACCGCGAGGCCCCACCACACGCAGCATTCGCCAAAGTAGTTCGGGTGGCGCGACCAGGCCCAGAGGCCCTGGTCCATCACGGCGCCCTCCTGGCGCGGGCCTCGCAGGAAGCGGGCGAGCTGGGCATCGGCCACGGTTTCGATCAGCAGGCCGCCAGCCGCCACCGCCATGCCGATGAAGTCCAGCGAATTCAGCGGAGCCGGCTGCGCGAGCGCGGCCAGCAGTGGCAGGCCGACCATCCATGCGATCACCGCCTGCAGGCCGAACACGAGGTAGAGGCTCTTGAGCCCGAAGTTTGGCTGGTTGCGTTCGCGGATGGCGCGGTAGCGGCGGTCCTCGCCGTGGCTGCTGTTGCGGCGCGTGACGTAGACGGCCAGACGCAGCGCCCAGGCGCCGAGCAGGGCGAGCATCAGCACGCCGCGCGCATCGGGCGGAAAGGCCGCGGCATAGGCCACGGCCGGCCCGGCGACCATCAGCGACCAGATGCGATCGGCCAGGCTTGCGTCGCGCAGCGGCAGGCTCACCAGCCAGGTGGGCAGGGCCACGGCGAGCGAGACCAGCAGTCCAAGAGAGGCGAGGTGCAGCATCGTCAGCGCTTCGCGAACAGGTAGTGGCTGACCCACCATTGCCCGCCGTTGTCGTAGGCGAACAGCTCCTCCACCGACAGGAAGAAGAGCCGCCAGCGCTGCCACCACATCACGGCGTCGCCCGGGCCGTAGACGGTGTTGAATAGCGGCATCAGCGTCTCGCGCTGCGCGTCCATGCGCGCGAGCCAGGCGGCCGAGGTGCGGGCGTAGTGGTGGCCGTCCCAACGCCAGCGCTGCAGCAGGCGCAGGTCGTCCTGGCAGCGCAGGGCGAGGTCGTCGCTGGGCATCATGCCGCCGGAGAAGAAGTGGCGGCTCATCCAGTCGCTGGCATCGCGCTCCTCGAAGGCATAGGGCGCCTCGCGATGGGCGAACACATGCATGAAGAAGCGGCCCTGCGGCCGCAGCCAGTGCGCCACGTGGGCGAAGGCCTGCGGCCAGTTGCGCAGGTGCTCGAACATCTCGATGGAGACCACGCGGTCGAAGCGTTCGGCCGTATCGAAGACGTTGAAGTCCTCCGTCAGAATCTCCAGGTTGCTCAGTCGGCGCGCGAGCGCCTCGGACTCGATGTGCTGGCGCTGCGAATGTGAATTCGACAGCGCGGTGATACGTGCGCCCGGGTAGTGTTCGGCCATCCACAGACTCAGCGAGCCCCAGCCGCAACCCAGCTCCAGAATGCGCTGGCCGTCGGCCAGGCCGGCGCGCTCGCAGCTCTCGCGCAGCGCTGCTGCTTCGGCGGCGTCAAGCGTTTGCACACCCTCGGGCCACCAGCAGCAGCTGTACTTGCGATGCCGGCCCAGCACGGCGCCGAAGAACTCGGCAGGTACTTCATAGTGCTGCACATTGGCCTTCTGGGGCAGTGGGGCCAGCGGCGCCTCAAGCAGGGTTGCCATGAAGGCTTCTGTAAGCTGCGCGCCGGCTTCAGCATTGCCACTGTGCAGCTCCGCCAGGCGCTGGCGCAGCAGCCACCTGATGCCCAGGCGCACCGCGCCGTCAGTCACCAGGCCCTGCTCGACCCAATGGATGGCGCGGGCTGTGTTGTCCATGTTGCGCATGAAGTTCCTTGCCTGATAGACGACATTCGGAGGCTTGTACGCAAGCCGGCACTGCTTGGATCAGCTCAGCGAGCATTCGGCATCGGGGTCGCGCTGGAGAATGGCTCTGCTGAAGGCGAGTGATCCGAGACAGCCCCGATGAGCGTAGGAGATCAAGTTGAACTTCTGAGCATTCCGAAATGAAAGCTGTCACCCAGATGCGGCGCCTTTCGTGCCTGTTGGTGATCTCGGGGCTGTGTTGCATCGCATCGGCTGCCCGCGCCGCGGAAAACGCCCCGTTGCCCACGGTGCACTCAGTCGATCTCGCCCGCTATGTTGGTAGCTGGTACGAGATTGCCTTGCTGCCCAATCGGTTCGAGCGCCAATGCGTGTCCGACACGCAAGCGCATTACACCGCCCAGGATGGAGGCATCCGGGTGCTCAATCGCTGCCGCAAGGCCGATGGCCGTGTTGACTCCGCAGAAGGGCGCGCGAAGATCGTGGCCGCCAGCGGCAATGCCAAGCTCAGGGTCACCTTCTTCTGGCCGTTCTACGGCGACTACTGGATCCTTGCGCTCGATGACGACTACAGCGAGGTGCTGGTGGGCACGCCAGACCGGCGCTATGGCTGGATCTTGGCGCGCCGCCCGGACCTGCCGGAGGCCCGCGCGCAGGCGCTGCTGGTGCGGGCAAGAGCCCTGGGCTTCGACGTTGCCGCCTTCAGGCGGGTACCCCAAATCCAGCCCCTGGATGGTGCTTCATGAGAAGCGATTGAACACACCGCGCCCATGCCTATGTCCGCTCGAAAGACCCTGTCGATGGTCGTTTCCCTGTTGGCCTTCCAGAGTGCCTGGTTGGCCTGCGTGATCGGCGCAGCGCGCGGCACGCCCAGGTTCGGACTCGCGCTGGTGGCGCTCGTCTGGGGTGTGCAGTTTGTGCTCAGTCCCGCCCGCTGCCAGGTCCTCGTTCTCACCAGCGCCGCCATCGTGCTTGGCCTGCTGTGGGATACGGCCATGGTTAGAAGTGGCGTTGTTGTGTACGCATCGCCCGGCCCACTTCCCGAGTGGGCGCCCGGCTGGATTCTGGCGTTGTGGATCCTCTTGGCAACGCTCCTGCAAGAACCGCTGCACTGGCTGCACGGCCGATGGCTGTTGGCCGCGTTGCTCGGCGGCCTGGGTGGACCGCTCTCATACTGGAGTGCAGTCCGGCTGGGCGCGGGAGACTTCCACGACCTACCACTAGCTCTCGTAGTGCTGGGGATGGGCTGGGCCATCATGACACCGGGGTTGACCGAATTTGCACGCTGGCTAGCCGCCCGCCCGCTCCATTGCCATCTACGCTCAAGTGATTGAGCGCCTTCCTATCGGCGTTGTTCGTTGGTTCCCAAGGCAGCTGCCGTCGATCTGTCGACGCGGCCGATCCAGCGGTCTGCTGCGGGCTGGCCGCCGACTTGCTACGCCTTAGGCCGAGCAGATTGCCGCCCGAGAGTTGTTGGGGGCAATCGTGACGACTTGTGCATTGCCAAGCGACCGGACTCCCTTGCTATTTCGGGCGCCACAACCACTCTTGAAATGTATTGGCTTGCTCCTAGCTAGGGTCCAACCGGCTGGATGTCCCGGCCGGTGAACACCACTGAACGGAGATCAAGCCATGTTTTATTCATTGCTGACCCATCCGAACAGCCTGTTCGGACAAGTCGATCGTCTGCAACGCGAGCTCGACGACATCTTCGGCGGCTCGGGGCTGCCCAGCAGCATCCGCTCGGTCGCGAGCGGCACCATGCCGCAGATCAACGTGGGGCGCACACCCCAGAGCGTGGAGATCTACGCCTTCGCGCCCGGCCTGGACGCCAGCAAGATCGAGGTCACCCTGGATCGTGGCGTGCTGCGTCTGTCCGGAGAGCGCGTGCAGCCGGCCGCTGACAGCGAGCGCCGGCGCTTTTATGCACGGGAGCGCACCTCCGGGCGCTTCGACCGCAGCGTCACGCTGCCCGATGACGTCGATCCCGACCAGGTCAAGGCCAGCTACCGCGACGGGGTGCTGCAGGTCAGCATCGCGCGCCGGGACGCCGCGCAACCCAAGCGCATCGCCATCCAGTAACGCCTTCATCGAGGAGAAACACCATGAGCAAGGAGATCACCCAGAGCGACAAGCAACAGACGGCACTGGACAGCACCGCCAATGAACGCGCGGTCACACCGGCTGTCGACGTCTTCGAGGACGAGACTGGCATCACGCTGCTGGCCGACATGCCCGGCGTCCCCCGCGACCAGCTCGAGCTGCATGTGGAGGGCGACACCCTCCTCATCGAGGGGCGGGTGCAGCCCCAAACGCCGGACGGCTTGGAGGCCATCTACGCCGAGCTGCGCGTGCCGCGCTGGCGCCGCAGCTTCACGCTTAGCCGAGAGCTCGACACGTCCAAGATCGACGCGAACTTGAAGGACGGTGTGCTGACGCTGCGTATTCCTAAGCAGGCGCATGCGCAGCCCCGACGCATCGCCGTCAACGCGGGCTGATCGGGGAGCCGAAACCATGCCAACCTCGTAGAGCAGTTGAAGCGTGGCGCCCGCCCGGCCTGGGAATCGCTGACGGAGGGCGGGCTGTAAAGGCACTCATCGCGGGTGCCTCCAACTGGGCTCAGATGGGCTTCCGGCTGGTACTCGACTAGCGGCAACGGTTCGCTTTGCTCGTGCACGCCGGGATGCTCCAGCACCGCATCCAGGAAAACCGGTCGACTGCACCCCCTCAGACCATTCGACGGGAACCGGGCCCGGCGAAAGTGCATCTGCGCCAGGGGCATGTCGGTGAGTGACCGGTAGACGGACGACAGCGTGCATTCAGCCCCCGTCGATGAAGGACTGGAGACGCTGCGAAGCTGCCGGTGGCGACATCGCATCGGCCCGGTGCGATGCGCATGCGTAGCGGTCTGGCCTTCTCAGGGATGTCCGACGGACTTTATGTGTTGGAGCCAGGACGTTCGACTCACGCCGGGTCAGGCCTGCCGCTGGTGGGAACGCACAACCGGGCCACCGCGAGGCGCTCTCCCACCGTCAGCGTGAATGTCCAGCCAAACCGCTCGCAGATCCGATGCGCGATCTGGGTCCCAATCCCGAAGCCTGCCGTCGATGGCGTGTCAGGAAGCCCGTTCCGCACCTCGATGCTGCACTCGTCGACGACCACTTCGATGCGATCCGGGCCACCGTGGAAGACGGCGTTCTTCAGCATGTTGGCCACGAGCACGTGGACCGTCGTCGCAGGGGCCGAAAGCAACAGGGGATGCCGCTCCACGACCGAGAACGCATGGCTCGGGCTCTCGCCCATGAGATGGCGGATCAAGGATCTCACCCACGCTTCATCGATCGACAGCGCGTCCGACACCGGCCGGACCGTGTCGCCGGACAGTTGCAGGAACGTGTCAACCAGTGCGTGCATGTCACGCAGCCCCCGGTGGGCACGCTCGATCGCCGGCCCCTGCTCCGGCCTGCCGTGCGCCTCGATGCGCTCAAGAGCCGCCTGCACGACCGCCGCCGGCGTACGCAGCTCATGGCTCGCGAAGCGGGTGAAACTGCGCTCCCGATCCAGGGCGTCCGCAGTTCTCTGCAGTGCGCTGTTGATCTGGACGACGAGGGCCTCGATCTCGACGGGGGAATTGGCTGGCAGTGCAACCTTCTCGAGGCTTCGGGGATCGCGCGCCGAGACCAGGCGCCCCACCTCGAGCATCGGCGCGGTGACCCGTCCGGTGATCCTCTTGCACAGCCACAGCACCAGAAGGCCGAACGGAACGATGCCTATCAGGTACCAGACGAAGACCTGAGACTCGATGGTCTCGTCCGGTTTGACCTCGGCGTGGGACTCGACAACGTAGAAGGCGCGGCCGGTCGCATGGGGCTGCGCGAGGACGTAGTAGTCCAGGGGCTCGCTACCGAGCTCGAAGATGCCGCGCTTGTCCGGCGACAACATCCGCTGCAGCTCGGGTGGGAGCAGCTCATAGCGGGGATAGATGACGGTGACGGGATCGATCCCGAGCGGCGCCTCCAGCTTCGCCTGCTTGCCCCAGTGGTCGCCGATGTGCTGCAGGCGGCGCTCGGTCTGGAAGTCCGAGCCCAGGTGCAGCGCCCCCTTCACGAGAAACGCGTTCACCATGAACGTCAGCACGAGGATCAACAGCAGCAGATGCCACATCCTCGCGAACAGCGTCTGTGACCGCTCGAAGGTGGAGACGAAGCTTGCCATCAGGGCTCCAGGCAATAGCCTTGCTTGCCTCGCGTCTGGATGACCGCGCTGCCTCCAGCGTTGTGGATCAGCCGGCGAAGCTGGTAGAGATGCGTGCGCAATGCGTCGCTTGCAGGCCGGTCATCATCGCCCCACAAGGCGCTCTCGAGCTCATCGCGCGAGACGACGCGTGGCGCGTGTCGCATCAGGGTGTGAAGAAGACGTCCCTGGAGCGGCGTCAGCGTGCAGGTCTCGCCCGACGAGATCAGCAGCTTCCATTGCCTGGTGTCCAAGGTGAGGCCGGCGCCCTGGACGACGCCGACACTGTTCGGGACGGTCAGGAACCTTCGAATCGCGGCCCGGACGCGGGCGACCAGCACCCTGGACTCGAAGGGTTTGACGATGTAGTCGTCGGCTCCCCTGTCGAGCCCCTCGACAACCTGGTCCGGCGAGCCTTGGGCGGTGAGCATCAGGATGGGTGAACGAAAACCATCGCTGCGCAGTCGCGTGCAGACGTCGAATCCGCTGATGCGCGGGAGACCTACATCCAGCAGCACCGCATCGAACGGAGGTGACGTGCTCTCCACCAGTCGCAGCGCCTGCGCACCATCGCTTGCGTAGTCCGGATCGAACCCGGACTCTTCCAGCGTCTCCAGGATCGAGGCGGCCAGGTCTCGGTTGTCTTCGACGAGCAGAACACGTTCGCGATGCATCACGGGACTCATGCCTTCCATTCTGGCCCTTGCCAGTTGATTCACTCAAGCTGCCTGCAAAAGGGGGCTCGGGACGCTCGGCGAACTTCACGATTGCTTCACGCATCGGGTGCCCCACTGCACTCACCGATCGGCCACGACACGCCTGTCGTTCGTGTCATGCACCGCGACAGGTCGCTGGCCGGTTCAACCCACCACTGGAGTTCCATGATGTCCCGCATTCGTCCCGTCGTCAGAGCCGGCGTCCTCGCCCTGGGCCTGCTCACGCTGTTCTCCGCCCAGGCCGACGAGGAGCGGCAAGGCTCGCAATGGGGCCTCGGCCTCGTGACCCTGTACGACCGCAAGCCTTATCGAAGCTTCGACAACAAGGCGAAGGTACTGCCCTTCGTCTTCTACGAGAGCCGCTGGGTCAGCCTGATCGGACCGACCCTCGACCTGAAGCTGGTGTCGACCGACTCGCTGTCGTTCAGCGCGCGGCTGCACTACGCCGGCGACGGGTACGAAGCCGATGACTCCCCCTACCTGGCCGGCATGGCCGAGCGCAAGGAGAGCTTCTGGGTCGGCGGCGCGAGCAGCCTGAACACCGAGCTTGCAACCCTGTCGGTCGAACTGCTGGGAGACGCCTCCCGCAAGAGCAAGGGGAAACGCGCCAGCCTGAGCATCGAACGCGAGTTCAAGGCCGGAGACTTCGACTTCACGCCGCGCCTCGCCGTCCATCGCTTCGACGGCAAGTACGTCAACTACTACTACGGCGTGCGCGCGGATGAATCCACCTCGACGCGTGGGGTTTACCTGGGCAAGTCCGCGACGAACGTTGAAGCTGGCGTGCGGATCGGCTATTCGCTCGCACCGCATCACAAGCTGTCGCTCGACCTGAGCACGACCCGCCTGGGCGCCAGCATCGAGGACAGCCCCTTGGTGGAGCGTTCCAGGCAAGACGGCGTCCGATTCGGCTACATGTATCTCTTCTGAGCGATGCAGGCCGCAAGCCCTTCAGGTCGCCTGTCGAAGGCGATGGTTCTGCTCATCGCCGCTTTGCTGACGCTGCGCCTGTTCGCCATGGCCTGGCTGCCGTTGATGGAGACCACCGAGGCGCGCTATGCCGAGATCGGCCGCAAGATGCTCGAACTCGGCGACTGGATCACGCCTTGGCACGACTACGGCGTGCCGTTCTGGGCCAAGCCGCCATTGTCGTTCTGGCTCACCGCGGCCAGCATGAAGGTGTTCGGCGTCAACGAGTTCGCGGCCCGGCTGCCCCACTTCCTCTGCATGCTGTTCGTTGCCGCAGCATGCGGCCGCCTGGCGGCGTCACGCCGCGACACCCCACCGCTGGCCACCCTCGGCCTGCTGTGCGGCGCGTCCCTGTCCCTGGTATCGGCCGGCGCCGTGATGACCGACGAAACCCTCGTGGTCGGCACCACGCTCGCGCTGTGCGGCCTGTGGCAGGCCTTGCACGGGCCGCGGTATCGCGACGGCGCCATCCTGCTGTTTGCCGGCCTGGCGATCGGACTGCTGGCCAAGGGCCCGCTGGTACTCGTGCTGGCAGGCTTTCCGACGGCCGCCTGGGCGGTGTGGACAGGGCAGGGGCGCCGCCTGCTGAGGGACGTCCCGTGGATTCCGGGGCTGGCAGCGACGACCGCGGCCGCCGCCTGGTGGTACATCGCGGCAGAACTGAAGACGCCCGGCTTCATCGACTACTACATCGTCGGTGAACATTGGCACCGCTTCCTCACGCCGGGATGGTCCGGCGACCGCTATGGCTTTGCCCATGCCTTTCCCCCGGGAACGATCTGGCTCTTCGCCCTGGTTGCGACGCTGCCCTGGCCGCTGCTGCTGCTGGCCGCTGCATCCACGCCTCGTGTGGCACGGACCGAGCCTGCCAGCCCCGATGTCGACACGCGCTCATGGCAAGCCTACCTCGCGTGCTGGTCACTGGCGCCGCTCGTGTTCTTCACGGCGGCGCGCAACGTCATCCTGCCGTATGCGCTGCCGGCCCTCCCGGCGATGGCGTTGCTGGCCAGCCATTGGCTGTGGCGTCGCGTCGGCCCGGAACGCAAGCACGCCTGGATTGCCGGGGGGCTGGCACTGTCGACCGCCGGTGTGCTGGGACTCCTCATCCACGCCGAGCGTGCGGGCACGTTTGGCAGCAGCTCCGCCAAGGCCGTTGTCAGCGCCTGGGAAGCGCAGCGTCACCAGGATGCCGAGCCGCTGGTGTTCGTGACCGAACGGCTCCACTCGGCTTCGTTCTACAGCGCAGGCCGGGCGGAGTTCGCCACCTCCCCGGCTGAGGCGCTGAAGCGCCTGGCACCGAACGGCGGTTTTGTCGCGCTGCGCGGTGACGACACCAACGTCCTTGCAAGGTTCGACTGCGTCACGCAGCGGACCGACGTCGGCGGCTTCGTCCTGCTTCGCGTGCGCGAGAGCATCTCGGCATCTTGTTCAGCGAACGAATGCGCGCCCGCGATCGTCGCGACTGAACAGCACCAGCATCAGTGCCAACCATGAAGCTTGTTCTGGCCGCACTGGTCCTGTCCGCGACTGTCGTCGGTGTGATCTGGGCCTCGAAAGATCCTGCGCCGGAAATGCAGGCCGCGAAGGCGGCGCCTCGGCCGACCCTGACGGTGACCGTCACCTTGCCTCGAGCGGACAGGCTGCCCGTCCGTCTCGCCGCGACGGGCAACGTGGTCGCATGGCAAGAGGCGATTGTCGGCGCCGAGGCCAACGGCTTGCGCCTGTCAGGCGTTTTCGCGAATGTCGGGGACCCGGTGCGGCGCGGGGCCTTGTTGGCCACCTTCACGCCCGAGACCGTTGCCGCAGAACTGGAACAGAGCCGCGCCGCCGTGGCGGAGGCGACCGCCACGTTTGCAGACGCGTCCGCAACCGCGCAACGAGCGCGGACGCTCGAAGCGACCGGGGCGCTTTCTGCACAACAGGTCCAGCAACGTCTCACGGCCGAGCGGATCTCCAAGGCGAAGATGGACGCCGCGCAGGCTGCCTCCCGGCTGCAGGAGATTCGCCTTGCGCAGACCCGTGTCCACGCCCCTGACGATGGCGTCATCTCGATGCGAAGCGCCACCGTGGGCGCCGTGATGCCTGCCGGCCAGGAGATGTTCAGGATCATCCGCCAGGGCCGGCTCGAGTGGCACGCCGAGATTCCTGCCGCCGATCTCCCGCGCGTGAGATCCGGCCAGAAGGTCATCATCCAGTCGGAGGGAAACGAGCCCATGGCAGGCCAGGTGCGAGTGCTGGCGCCGTCAGTGAACACGCAGACCAGAAGCGGCCTGGCGATGGTCGACCTGCCCTCCGATGGCAGCCTCCGCGCCGGCATGTTCGCCCGCGGGGAGATCGAGATCGGGGAGGGAGGGCCGACGCTCACCCTGCCCCAGACGGCCGTCGTGCAACGGGACGGCTTCGACTACGTCATGCGACTCGGCGCCGAGGGAAGGGTCATGCAGACCAAGGTGACGCTGGGACGTGCTGCAGGCCATCGGGTCGAGATCCTGGCCGGGATCGACTCGAGCAGCAAGGTGGTGGCCACCGGCGCGGGCTTCCTCAGCGATGGGGACGTGGTCCGCGCGGTCGCCGGGCCGAACGGCCAGTGAGGGAGGCCATCTTGAATCTCAACGTGTCATCGTGGTCCATCCGCAACCCGATCCCGGGCATGCTTCTGTTCGTCGTGCTGACCTTCCTCGGCATCGTCGGCTTCCGCGCCATGAAGGCCCAGAACTTCCCGGACGTCGAGGTGCCGGAGGTCCTGGTCTCGGCGTCGCTGCCGGGCGCATCGCCCTCGCAACTCGAGAACGACGTCGCGATCAAGATCGAGAACGCAATCGCCGGATTGCAAGGGCTCAAGCACATCAAGACCACGCTGACCGACGGCTCGGTCAACATCACCGTCGAGTTCCAGCTCGAGAAGCCCGCGCAGGAAGCCGTCGACGATGTCCGCGACGCTGTGGCGCGGGTGCGTGCGGACCTGCCGGCGGGGTTGCGCGACCCCACCGTCAAGAAGGCCGAGTTTGCGACGTCACCGATCCTCACCTACACGGTCGCCTCCTCGCAGATGGACGAAGAGGCCCTCTCATGGTTCGTGGACGACACCGTCGGCAAGACGCTTCTTGCCGTGCGGGGTGTCGGCGCGGTGTCCAGGGTGGGCGGCGTGAACCGCGAGATCAGGGTCGAGCTCGATCCTGCGAAGCTGATGGCCTTGAAGGTCAGTGCGGGCGACATCTCGCGACAGCTGCGGGCGGTGCAGCAGGAGTCGGCGGCGGGCCAGGCCAACCTGGGAGGCCGCGAGCAGTCGGTTCGAACCATCGCGACAGCGCTGACGGCACATGACATCGGGGGCATGGACCTGGCGCTCAGCGACGGCCGACGCATCAGGCTCGACCAGGTCGCGCGGGTGCTCGACACCGTCGCGGACCAGCGCTCAGCCGCACTGCTGGACGGACATCCGGTGGTCGGGTTCGAGGTCACGCGAGCCCGCGGCGCTGGAGAACTGGAAGTCGCTTCCGCCGTACGCGATGCCCTGGCGAAACTTCGCACGGCGAATCCCGGCATCGAGTTGCGCGAGGTGATCGACTACGTCCAGCCCGTCAAGGAGAACTACGACGGATCGATGCAACTCCTCTGCGAGGGCGCTGTCCTCGCAGTGATCGTCGTGCTGCTGTTCCTGCGCGACTGGCGCGCGACCGCCGTGTCAGCCCTTGCCGTGCCACTCTCCGTCATCCCGACGTTCGCGGTCATGCACCTGTTGGGCTTCAGCCTCAACATCGTGACCTTGCTGTCGCTCTCGCTGATCGTCGGCCTCCTGGTAGACGATGCCATCGTCGAGATCGAGAACATCACACGCCACCTTCGCATGGGAAAGACACCCCGTGCGGCCGCGGTGGAGGCCGCGGACGAGATCGGCCTGGCGGTGATCGCGACGTCTTTCACGCTCATTGCCGTCTTCTTGCCGACAGCGTTCATGCAGGGTGCCGCTGGGCGATTGTTCGTTCAGTTCGGGTGGACCGCTGCCATTGCGGTCTTCTTCTCGCTCGTCGTCGCTCGTGTGCTCACGCCGATGATGGCCGCAAATCTTCTGACCCCGCCGAAAGGCGCCCGACCGCCACAGACCCGATGGATGGGTCTCTATGCCCGGTGGGTGGTTTCGTGCCTGAGGTACCGGGGGGTCACCTTGGGAGCCGCGTTCGCGTTCTTCGCCCTCGGACTGCTGCTGGCGACAAGGATCCCGGGCGAGTTCCTGCCATCGGACGATGTGGCACAGACTCAGGTCATACTCAGCTTGCCGCCGGGAAGCACGTTGACGGACACGCTCGCCGCCGCTGAAGCAGCACGCCGCATGGTCGGCACGAACGAGCACGTCAAGACGGTCTACACCGCGATCGGTGGTGGCATCACCGAGACGGGTCCGGGTGCATCGGGTGCGGCGCCGGTGGCCATGCAAACGGCTGTAATGACCATCACCCTGTCCCATCGCGACGAAAGGCCAGGCCTCAGCAGGCAGCGAATCGAAGGACAGCTGCGCGAGGCACTGGAGCTGCTGCCAGGGGTCCGAGTCCAGGTCAACCGGGGTGGCTCGGACGAGGGCTACGTCGTCGTGCTGACAGGGTCCGACAGCCGCGTGCTCACCGAGCATGCCGCGCTCGTTGAACGAGAGCTCAGAACGCTGCCTGGCGTCGGTGCCGTCACGTCGAGCGCGGGACTGCTCCAGCCCGAACTCGTTGTCCGGACCGACTTCGCCCGGGCGGCGGACCTGGGTGTGACCTCCGCGGCCATCTCGGACACACTGCGCACCGCGACATCCGGTGATTTCGATCAGGAGTTGGCCAAGCTCAACCTCAGCAAGCGGCAGGTACCGATCGTCGTCAGGATGGCGAACGCCGGTCGCCAGGACATCGAGACGCTGCGGCAACTGCCCGTCCCTGGCGCACGCGGACACGTTCCACTCGCAAGCGTCGCATCACTCGCGACCGGCAGCGGTCCCGCGCAGATCACCCGCCATGACCGTGCCCGCAACATCGACCTCGCGGTGGAATCGAATGGCACGCCGACCGGTGAGATGGAAGAAGCGGCACGCTCCCTGCCCAGCCTGCAGCACCTTCCACCCGGGGTGAGTCAAGGCGCATCCGGCGAAGCGGAGGCGATGGACGAACTCTCGCAGGGCTTCGGCACCGCCATGGTGACGGGGGTGCTGTGCATCTACGTCGTCCTGGTCCTGCTTCTCAAGGACTTCGTGCAACCCATGACCATCCTGGTGGCACTTGTCCTCTCGATCCCGGGCGCGTTCGTTGCGCTCCATCTCGCCGGGGCGACGATGTCGGTGCCGTCAATGATCGGCCTGATCATGCTGATGGGCATTTCGACGAAGAACTCCATTTTGATCGTCGACTATGCCGTCATGGCCCGTTTGCAGGGTGGACTGACGCGTGACAGGGCCATTGTGGATGCCTGTCGCAAACGCGCGCGTCCGGTGGTCATGACCACCCTGGCCATGGGTGTCGGGATGCTGCCCGTGGCCCTCGGTTGGGGAGGCGATCCCAGTTTCCGTTCCCCGATGGCGGTGGTCGTGATCGGTGGACTGATGTCCTCGACGGTTCTCAGCTTGTTCGTGATCCCCGTCGTCTACACGTGCCTGGATGACCTCGTCGCGTGGCTGCGCACCCGCAGCGTGGTGATGCGCCACAAGAATCCACCGGCAGCGACGTCCTGACCCATGCCGGTTGAACATCGTCAACTCGGCAGACCCGAACGGTGCGGTTCCCATCGCTCGAATCGCTCAGTAAACTTCATCTCTCATTCCTCGCTTGATCCTCACCTTGGCTTCATCCGCACACCGTCCTGCACGCGCTCTGTTCACCTTCGGCTACGAGGGTCTGTCGATTGACGCGTTCATCGAGCGCCTCAAGGAGGCGCACATCGAGCTGATCGTGGATGTGCGCGAGCTGCCGCTGTCGCGCAAGAAGGGCTTCTCCAAGACATCCTTCCGTGAGGCGTTGGCGGCGGAGGGCATCGCCTACGAGCACCGTCCGGCGCTCGGTTGCCCGAAGCCCGTTCGGAATCGCTACAAGGTGGATGGCGACTGGCAGGCCTACACCCGCGGGTTCCTCGCGTACCTGGCCACCCAGAAGGCCGAGATCGCTGACCTGACCCAAACGGCGCTCGCTCAGAGCGCTTGCCTCGTGTGCTTCGAAGCCGATTTCGGCTTTTGCCACCGCACTTACGTGGCTCGCGCCGCTCGCCAGGACGGTGCTCTGGCCGTGCAGCATCTGACCGCTAGAACAGTGGTTGCTGACGCACCAGCGCGTCTGGCAGCCTAGGTGCGTAGAGCACGCTGACGATCAACCACTGCTTGGGAAAGCGGTGGATGGTGCCCAGCAGGAAGAGCACGTCTCGATCGCCGAACTCCGTCAGGAACTTCTGGCGAAACGCATCCTGCCAGTCGTCGCGACGATGCACGTTCCAGTACAGGGCACCGGCCTCCCAGTCCACGAGTTTGTGCCGGAACTCGGCCGATCCAGCCTCAGTCTGGCATTCGTAGCGGTAGTGGAAGTCGTACGGCAACTTCTTCAGCGTCTTCAACGAGCGCTGATCTTCGTTGGCATCGAACAAGTTGCCCTGCTGCTGCTCCTGCAGCAACTTTGCCTTCTCATCCTCGGTCCATTCCGCGTTGTCCACGGGTGTGATGTCCAGGCCCAGCAGCCGGCTCGGACGCACGAGACCCAGCGTCACGCCATCGGTCGCACGTGCCGCATCCAGCGCGTCGAAAGAGTTGAAAACCGGCACGCCCTTGATCGCCTCTCGCCGAGCAATCCAATAGTCGCGTGTGGACAAGGGCTCGCCTTCCAGTTCGATCGTGTCGACCGAGATGCGGTGACTCTCCGGCCGGGCATCGTCCTGCGCGCGTCGCACCCGAGCGCGGACCCACTGCCACTTCTTGAACTGCTGATCATCCTCAACCAGCCGGAAGGGAACTGGGAACAGGCGGACCAGTCTGCCGTCCTCGGCCATGCCGGCCACACAAGAGGTCTCGACGTAACGCGCACTGGGCGACGGATAGGTCTTGCAGAGGATCAGGATGCGTTGGTGGTCTGTTGCCATTCAAAACTCCCTGTGATGCCGCAGGACCACGGCGTGTTGATCAAAACCTGAGTTGCGTGCAGATGGCGAAGAGTTCCGTGGCCTTTGCAAAGATACAGTGTTGACCAGCGGGTTATCCCTCTGCAGACGGTCCATCGCATCCCCAACAATCAGTGGAACCGCTTCCATACTTGACCGTCCACCCTTGGACGCGCCTTGACGAGAAAGCGGATGCCGGACCGACCGCCATTCCAAGGATTCCGAGGAGACACCATGAATTCCAAGCACCTTGCCCGGCACGGTGCCGCGGCCCTGGGCGTGCTGAGCGCGCTGCTGGCCGCCGCCTGCGGGGGAGGCGGCTCGGCCGCGGCTGAAGAAGCGAGCCCGCTCGCCACCCGCACCCGGTCCGAGAAGAGCGCCGCCGTCATCCCACCCGCCCCCACCTACACCGATTGGCCGGCCGTCACCAGCGCGATCGCGCGCGATCCGGCGATGGAGTCGCGCATCGCGCAGATCGTCGCGGCGATGACGATCGAGCAGAAGGTCGGGCAGATGACGCAGCCCGAGATCAAGAGCATCACGCCCGACCAGGTGCGGCAGTTCTTCATCGGCTCGGTGCTGAACGGCGGCGGCTCGTGGCCGAACGGCGACAAGCACGCGAGCGCCGCCGCCTGGGTGGCGCTGGCCGACCAGTACTACAACGCGTCGATGGCCACTTCGATGGCCACGAAGATCCCCATCATCTGGGGCACCGACGCGATCCACGGCCACAGCAACGTCTACCAGGCCACGCTGTTCCCGCACAACATCGGGCTGGGCGCGGCGCATGACCCGGCGCTGGTGCAGCAGATCGGCGCGGCGGTCGGCCAGGCGGTGCGCGCCACCGGCATCAACTGGATCTTCGGGCCGACCCTCGCGGTCGTGCGCGACGACCGCTGGGGCCGCACCTACGAGAGCTTCTCGGAGGATCCGTCCCTCGTGCGCGCCTACGCCGGCGCCTACGTGACCGGCCTGCAGGGCAGCTTCGCGAGCGACACCAACGTGGTCGCGACCGCCAAGCACTTCATGGGCGACGGCGGCACCGACCAGGGTGTCGACCAGGGCGTGACGACGGCGTCCACCGCCGACATGATCAACATCCACGGCCAGGGCTACTACAGCGCGCTGGGCGCCGGGGCGCAGACGGTGATGGCGTCCTTCAACAGCTGGACGAATGCGGCCGCCGGCATCAACGTCGGCAAGATGCACGGCAGCAGGCAGATGCTGACCGACATCCTGAAGACCAAGATCGGCTTCGACGGCTTCGTCGTGTCCGACTGGAACGGCATCGGCCAGGTGCCCGGCTGCAGCAACGCGAGCTGCGCGCAGGCGATCAACGCCGGCATCGACATGGTGATGGTGCCCGACGAGTGGCAGGCCTTCATCAGCAACACCTCGGCCCAGGTGCGCTCGGGGGCAATCCCGATCGCGCGCATCAACGACGCGGTGACGCGCATCCTGCGCGTCAAGATGCGCTCGGGGCTGTTCAACGGGCGCAAGCCGTCGCAATCCGCCGGGGCCGGTGTCCAGGGCCAGCTGGCGGCCCGTGCGCTGGCGCGCGACGCGGTGCGCAAATCGCTGGTGCTGATCAAGAACAACGGCGAGCTGCTGCCGTTGGCACGCGGGCGCAGGACGCTGGTGGTCGGCAAGAGCGCCAACAGCATCTCGAACCAGTCGGGCGGCTGGTCGCTGACCTGGCAGGGCACCGGCAACAGCAATGCCGATTTCGCCGGCATCAGCGACACCGTGCTGGCCGGCATCCAGGAGGCCGCCGGCAGCGCCAACGTCGAGTACAGCGCGACCGGCACCGACAAGAACCCGGCCAACTACGACGTGGTGATCGCGGTGATCGGCGAGACGCCGTATGCCGAAGGCGCCGGCGACCTCAAGGGCAGCCGCACGCTGGCGCACGCGGCCAACTACCCGGAAGACCTGGCGGCGCTGAACGCGGTGTCGGGCAAGGGCAAGCCGGTGGTGACGCTGCTGCTGGCGGGGCGGCCGCTGTACGCGAACGACCTGATCAACAAGTCCGATGCCTTCGTCGCCGGCTGGCTGCCGGGCACCGAGGGCAAGGGCGTCAGCGACGTGATCTACCGCACTGCGCAGGGTGCGGTCGGCTTCGACTTCAACGGCACGCTGTCGTTCTCGTGGCCGGCCTCGGCCTGCCAGACGCCGCTGAACCTCGGCGACGGCCAGCAGCCGCAGTTCGCCCCCGGCTACGGACTGACGTATGCAAGCACCGCCAGCATCGGCACGCTGCCGACACCGGCCGTGCCCTCGGTCTGCGGCCAGGGTAGCGGCACGCTGGTGCTGTTCAACCAGGGCGACGTCGCGCCCTTCGCACTGAACGTCAACACCGCCGCCAACAACTGGGCCAGCGTGCCGGTCGGCAGCGACCTGAACGCGACGCTCAACGTGCCGGCCGCCGGCACGCCGGCGATGCGCGTGCAGACCACGCAGATCAACACGCAGCAGGACGCCAAGCTGGTCACCTGGTTCTCGCAGGGCCAGATCTTCTCGAAGGCGGCGAGCGGCCAGAACCTCTCGGGCTACACCGACGGCACGCTGGAGTTCGACACCGTGGTCTCGCAGGCGCCTGCCGCCGCGGTGCAGTTGCACATGGATTGCGGCTACCCCTGCCGCGGCACGGTGGACCTGACGCAGACGCTGCGCAGCCTGCCGCTGAACGTCAGGCAGACGCTGAAGATCCCGCTCAGCTGCTTCGCGTCGGCCGGCGCCAACCTCGCGAGCATCGACACGCCGTTCAGCATCGAGTCGATGGGCGCGATGGCGCTGGCGTTCACCAACCTGAAGGTGGTCAAGGGCGGCGCACTGGCCGGCGGGGTCTCGGGCTGCTCGGGGCAGCAGGGCAGCTTTGCGCTGTTCGGGCCGAACGGCGTCGCACCGGGCTTCGGCTTCAGCAGCTGGCAGAGCACGGCGGGCCATGTCAGCTGGCAGGTGATCCCGGTGGGTGCGGCCCCGGCCGAGATCCGCATGCAGTTCTCGAACACCGTGGGCGCCAACGGCATGGTGTTCATCAGCGGGCCCGCGACCGACCTGTCGGCGTACAGGGCCGGGCGGCTGACGCTGGAGGTCTACCCCTACCTCTACGGCAGCAACACCTCGGACCTGACCCTCAAGCTGGAAAGCGGCGCCGGTTGCGCAACCGCCGACATCTCGATCGGCCGGCCGCCGCTTGGCGCGTGGGCCACGGTGTCGGTGCCGATGAGCACGGTGCTGGCAGGTGCCGCAGCCTGCCTGGACCTGGCGCGCATCGGCAGCTTCTCGGTGTTTCCGCACTGGAACGACCAGCGCGGCGTGCAGATGACGGTGCGCAACGTGGCCTTGCGTCCCTGACGACTTCTTGCAGGGTCAACGAGCGCCGCGGAGATAGCTGCGCTCGCGCGGGCGGTTCGGATCGTCCTTCGGGCCGGCGTCGGTATCGCCCCCCTGTGCGACGGGGTTCGATGCCGCGGCGGGCGCCGCGGCCGCCGGCACCACCCGGCTGCTCATCAGGCGCTCGGCCAGCGTGATCAGGGCCGGGTCGCCGATGTCCGTGCAAAGCGCCCAGATCTCCACCGCGTAGTCGGTGTCGGACAGCAGGCGATCAGCCTCGACGGGGATCTGGTGCCGCAGCAGGGCCAGCCGCAGCCGCATCGCGATCACGCCCGAGGACATGAGGGAGCTCACTATTCGATCCGCTCGCCGTGCTGGGACACATCCAGCCCGACGGCCTCCTCGCTGCGCTTGATCCGGACGCCGGCGAACCAGTCGAGCCCCTTCATCAGCAGCCAGCTGACCGCGAAGCTGTAGACGAGAACCGCCATGACACCGATCGCTTCCGCCTGCGGCTGGCCGGCGCCGCCCGCAAGCTTCGCGTCGATGAAGAAGGGCGTCAGCAGCGAACCGGCGATGCCGACGACGCCGTGGATCGCGAACACGTCCAGCGAGTCGTCGATGTTGATCAGGGGCTTGATCCAGCTCAGCGACGCGAACGCGACGAGGCCGCCGACGGCACCGAACAGGTAGGCCGCGTTCACGCTGACGAATCCGGCAGCGGGCGTGATCGCCACCAGGCCGGCGACGGCGCCGGTGGACATGCCGACCAGGCTCGCCTGGCCCTTCAGAACCCACTCGCACAGCACAAAGACGACCGCGGCCAGCGCCGCTGCGATCTGCGTGTTGACCATCGCCAGTGCGGCTGCGCCATTGGCCGCAAAGGCGGAACCGCCATTGAAGCCGAACCAGCCGATCCACAGCAAGCCTGCGCCGATCAGCATGTAGGCGAGGTTCGAGGGGACCATCGGCTCGCGGCCGTAGCCGTGCCGCGGTCCGGCCACGAGGGCGCAGGCCAGGCCCGCCGCACCGGCGCTGACGTGCACGACCATGCCGCCGGCGAAGTCGCGCACGCCCAGGTCGTACAGCCAGCCCTCGGGGTGCCACACCCAGTGCGCCACCGGCGCATAGACGGCCAGCGACCACAGGCCGCAGAACATCGCGGCGATGCTGAATTTCACCCGCTCGGCGAACGAGCCGACGATCAGCGCCGCGGTGATGATCGCAAAGGCGGCCTCGAACAGCGCGAACGCCGGCGCAGGGATCTGCGGAGCCATCGCGTGCACGGGGACCCGGTCGCCCAGCGGCATGAACTCGAGGCTGAAGCCGTTGCCGAAGAAGCCCGCCCACGGCGACCCCGAGCCGAAAGCGATCGTGTAGCCCGCCAGGAACCACAGCACGCTGGTGACCGCGGCCACGATGAACACCTGCGTCATCGTGCCCAGGATGTTCTTCTTGCGCACCAGCCCGCCATAGAAGAAGGCCAGGCCCGGCAGCGTCATCATCAGGACGAGCGCCGTGCTGGCCAGCATCCACGCGGTGTCGCCGGCCGAGATCGCACTCGCCGCCGCGGTCTGCGGTGCGGCGCTGGCGGCGGAGGTTCCCAGCAAGGCCATCGCGCCGGCGGCGATCAGGCGATGGGGGCGTGGACGGTGGGCGTCGGTTGGTTGAGTTTGAGAGCGCATGGGGCATTGCACCAGCCGTCGCGCCCGAGGTCTTGATCAAGTCCTGATGGCGGCGGCATCCCGTTCGGCGCCGTCAACAACGTCACACATGACCTGGTCGCCTTCACGACCCCGACGTGACGCAGGCAAGGCAGCACGCCTGCTCCATACTGCGCCGGTGCGCGAACTCGAACAGATCCTGATCCTCTTCGTGGCGGCCGTGGCGCTGGCGGCGGCGGCTCGCCGCGCAGGCGCGCCGTACCCGGTCTTCCTCGCCATCGGCGGCGCGCTGCTGGCCCTGATTCCGGGCGCGCCGCAGCTGAGCCTGCCGCCCGACCTGGTGCTCGCGCTGTTCGTCGCGCCGATCCTGGTCGATGCCGGCTACGACGCCTCGCTGCGGGATCTTCGCGACAACTGGGCGCCGCTCGCCGGCCTGGTGATCGTCGCCGTCGGCCTGACCACGGCCGCGGTGGCCGTCGTGGCCCATGCGCTCGTGCCGAGCCTGCCGTGGGCCGCCGCGGTGGCGCTGGGCGCGAT